>JAIEQO010000095.1 GCA_019747655.1 Gemmataceae bacterium
CGGGCCGAGCGGCCGGCCCCGGCCGACCGCCCCGCCCCGCCCGAACGGCCCCTGCGGCCCGGGGTCGGGTCCCGGCTGGACGACCTCTACCGGATGCCGATGCCCAAGCTCTTCGCCCTCGCGGAGAAGGAGGGCATCCACGACCACACCGGGATGAACCGGGGCCAGCTCATCATCGGGATCGTCCGCCGGCAGATCGAGCGGGGCGACAAGGTGATCGGCTCGGGCACCCTGGAAGTGCTCCCAGACGGGTACGGGTTCCTCCGCTCCCAGGCCCACAACTACCTGGCCAGCCCGGAGGACATCTACGTCTCGCCCTCCCAAATCCGCCGGATGAGCCTGCGGACCGGGCTGGTCGTGGAAGGCCCGATCCGGCTGCCGATCGAGAACCAGGACAACTTCGCCCTGATGCAGATCGAGCTGGTCAACGGCAAGGCCCCGGACGAGGGCACGGCCGTCACCAGCTTCGAGGACCTGACCCCGCTCCACCCGAACGCCCGGCTGCGGCTCGAAGGGGCCCCGGACGAGCTGTCGATGCGGGTCGTGGACATGGTCACGCCGGTCGGGAAGGGCCAGCGGGGGCTGATCGTCGCCCCACCCCGGACCGGCAAGACCATCCTGCTCTCGAAGATGGCCAACGCCATCATCAAGAACCACCCGGACGCCTACGTCTTCGTGCTGCTAGTGGACGAGCGGCCGGAGGAGGTGACCGAGATGCAGCGGCTGGTCAACAGCCCGAACGCCGAGGTGGTGGCCAGCACCTTCGACGAGCCGCCGGAGGAGCACATCCACGTCGCCGAGATCGTGCTGGAGAAGGCCAAGCGGATGGTCGAGGGGAAGCGTGACGTGGTCATCCTGCTCGACTCGATCACCCGCCTCGCCCGGGCCCACAACACCGAGGCCCCGGGCGGCGGCAAGCTCCTGTCCGGCGGTCTCGATAGCAACGCGATGCAGAAGCCGAAGCGGTTCTTCGGGGCCGCCCGGAACGTCGAGGAGGGGGGGAGCCTGACCATCCTGGCGACCGCGCTCATCGACACCGGCAGCCGGATGGACGAGGTGATTTTCGAGGAGTTCAAGGGGACGGGCAACAGCGAGCTGCACCTGGATCGCCGGCTGGTCGAGAAGCGGGTCTACCCGGCCGTCGACGTGAACCGGTCGGGGACCCGGAAGGAAGAGCTGCTGATGCACCCGGAGGAGTACGACCGGGTCCGCATCCTGCGGAAGGTGCTGGCCGACATGCACCCGGTCGAGGCGATGGAGTTGCTCGTCAACCGGGCCAAGAAGACCAAGAGCAACACCGAGTTCCTGCTCAGCATGAACCTCGGGTAATGCCCGAGGTGTGCGGTTGCCGACTTACGAGCGGTGGGGTACAACCCCCACCGCTTTCGCGTTCCAGCGCAGCCGCGTGTGAGGTCCCGACCGCATGGCCCGGAACTCTCGAACCGTCGCCGAGCAGCGTAGATACAGCGTGGTCGATGTGAACTCGGCGAAGGAGATCACGACCCAATGGCTCCGCCAGGCGGACCTCAACCAAGCGGTCGGCTTCGGGCTGCCTGAGGTGGACGACCGTTACCACGTCTGGCGGGTCCCCCTGACGAACAGCGCGACCGGCGAACGCCTCGGCGAGGTGGTGATCGACGCCCATACGTCCCTGGTCCAAGACCGGAAGTCGACCAGCCCGGCCACACTCGAAGCCCGTCTCCTCGGCCGTGATCCGGACGCCGCCCGGGCGACTTCGCCGGCGGCTCCGGGGGCGATCCCACTTTCGGACCTGCGGAACACCGTCGCCCTCGGCGATTGCGAAGAGGTGCTGCAAGAGCTGCCGGCCGAGTCGGTCCATCTCGTCCTCACCTCCCCGCCGTACTACAACGCCCGGCCCGAGTACGTCGACTACCTGACCTACGAGGAGTACCTGCTGAAAATCCGGCGGGTCGTCCACCAGACGCGGCGGGTGCTGGCCGAGGGGCGATTCTTTGTCATGAACGTCTCCCCGGTGTTGGTACGCCGGGCCAGCCGGAGCGAGTCCTCCCGGCGGATTGCCGTGCCGTTCGACATGCACCGGCTGTTCACCGAGGAGGGGTTCGACTTCGTCGACGACATCCACTGGGTCAAGCCGGAAGGGGCCGGGTGGGCGACCGGCCGCGGCCGGCGGTTCGCGGCCGACCGGAACCCCCTCCAGTACAAGCCGGTGCCCGTCACCGAGTACGTGCTGGTGTACCGGAAGCGGACGGACAAGCTGATCGACTGGAACATCCGCTCCCACCCCCGGCCGGACCTGGTCCGGGCGTCCCGGATCGGCGACGACTACGAGCGGACCAACATCTGGAAAATTACCCCGACCCACGACAAGCGACACCCGGCCATCTTTCCCGACGAGTTGGTGGAGCGGGTCGTCCGCTACTACTCGTTCAAGGAGGACGTGGTCCTCGACCCGTTCGCCGGCATCGGAACGACCGGCCGGGTGGCCGCCCGGCTCGGCCGGCGGTTCGTCCTGATCGAGCAGAACCCCGAGTACGTCGCCGCGATCCGAGCCGCCGTGGATGACTGGTTGGGGACGGACGCCAAAGATGTACTCACCCTAAACTGCCCGACGGTCGTACCAGGAGGCCGGCTCTTCTCGCCGTGAGTCCGGTGGCCAAGCCCAAGCCGTTCCGAGACCTGATCCCCGCGCCGGCAGCGGCCCTCATCTCGGCGACCAACTCGGAGATCATCCGGGTGATCGGCGGGGATGCCATCCGAACTTGCGTCCTCGATGTCCTCTCGGGCCGTAACCTCCGCGACTCGACCGAACCCCTAACCCGTCGGCGAATCTCGGCCCTGAACCTCACCTTGCTCAACCTCTTCGTCCGTGGTTTGCAGGGCGATCGGGCGTTCGCGGCCAACCTCCCCCGCCAAGCACTCGACACGCTCAGCGGCCGAGCCTCGAAGGCCGAGAAGATCGTCGCGCGGTGGCTGTTGGGGTTGACCGAGAAGGGGGTTCAGAACGTCCTCCGGGACAGCCCCGACGATCTCGCCAACTACGCCACCCAGTACGCCGAAGTGTGCGCGGCGGTCCTGGCCGAGTATGAGGCCACCAACGGGAAGTTGGGAAGCACCTTCGAGTTGAAGTCGGCGGACTCACGGGCCCACGTCGAAGTGGACGGTTTGGCGATCCTCTACTTGCTGAACGCCATCGGTGCCCAGACGCTGACCACGCGGGGTTCCGAGAAGTCGGCCTACGGGAAGCTGTTCGAGAAGTTGGTACTGGGAGCACTGTTGACCGCCCTCGGGTTCGTGGCCGTCAGCCCGCCGGCCGCGGACCGCCCGCTCGCTCGGATGACGAACGTGTTCTGGCTCACGACCCAGGACGAGAAACGCGAAAGTGACGCGACCCTATTGGTCGGCCCGGGGAAGGGGGTGCGCTTTGACCTCGGCTTCATCGGCCGGGGCAATCCTGAGATTTCCCTCGACAAGGTGACCCGCTTCGGCAACACCTTGTCCGTCGGCGGGAAGACCGGCTACGCGGCGACTGTGATTCTGGTCGACCGCATTGGCGAAGGAAGCTCCATCCAGGAACTCGCCACCGAACTCGGTGGGGACATCGTCCAGATGAGCGGGGGTTATTGGCCCCAGCGAGTCGCACAGATACTCCACGACCGTGTCGGCTACAAGATACCGAAGGGCTTGGCGGCGGCCGACCGCGTCCGCGAGTACCTGGAAAAACACGTCCCAGGTACGGCCGAACTGCTCGGCTTCGTCGGGGTTTGATCCGGGCCGGCACGACGACTTGTGATTCCTTGCGACCCGCAGCAGCCGCACGTCCGCGGCTGCTGGGTGGTCGATCTGGTGCTGGGCAAGGCCTGACGGTACGCTCGACGGCATGCCCAAACCGTTCGACGCCACGCTCAAGGAACTGGTCCGGGCGTACCCGGCCGACTGGCTGGCCCGGGTCGGGGTGCCGGTGACGGCCGCCGACCCGCCGGAGGTGCTGGCCGTCGACCTGTCGACCGTTACCACCGCGGCCGATACCCTCATCCGGGTCGGCGGCCGGGTCGTTCACATCGAGATCGAGAGCGGCCCGGACGACGGGCTGGCTCGGCGGGTCCTGCGGTACAACGTCCTGGCCCACGAGCGGACCGGGCTGCCCGTCCGGTCGGCGGTCGTACTGCTGCGGTCGAACACGATGACCGCGAGCCTGACCGACCGGGTCGAGTACGAGCAGTTGCGGTTCCGGTTCGAGCTGGTTAAGTTGTGGGAAGTTCCGTCCGAGGAGTTGTTGCGGGGCGGGGTCGGCCTTACCCCGCTGGCGGTACTCGGCAAACCGCCGCCAGGGACGACCCGGGCGAAGGCCCTGGCCGGCCAGCTCGGCCGGATCGCCGACCGGGCCGAACAGGAGGCGCCGGCCGACGCGGCCAAGCTGATGGCGGCGACCTACGTCCTCGCGTCCGTCCACGTCGAACCCGCGGCCGCTTGGGAGGTAATGACCACCGTGCTTAATATGCGCGACTTCCCCGGGTATCAATTCCTCCTCAACGAGGGGGCGGTCGTACACGCCCGGAAACTGATCGTGAAGCTCGGCTCGGGGCGGCTCGGTCCGCCGACCGAAGCCCAGTCGGCCAGGATCGACGCCATCGACGACCTCGACCGACTGGACCGGATCGTCCTAAAAGCCCCAACGGCCCGGGACTGGGACGCCCTCCTACGGACCCGATGAGCAAGGCGGGCGTTCACCGGCCGTCCGCAGGGCCGGTCAGTCGACGTACGGGTCGGCCCCGATGTCCTGGAGCATCTCCTGCCGGTGCTTGTCGTAGTTCATCAGGTCGAACCGCTGCTTGCGGTGCTTCTTCTCGACCCGCCGCTGGGCCGTCCGGAATAACGGCGCGTAGCCGTCCCAGTTGCGGTTCCCGCCCTTCCGCCCCAGGGCCGTCAGCTCGTCCTGCTTGGCCGTCCCCAAGCCTTCCAGGAGCTGGTCTTCGAGTGACAGCACGAACTGGGCGCTGCCCGGGTCGCCCTGCCGGCCGGCCCGCCCCTGGAGCTGCCGGTCGATCCGCTCGGCCTCGTGCCGCTCGGTCCCGATGACGTGGAGCCCGCCGTTCTCCGCCACCCCGTTGCCCAGCTTGATGTCCGTCCCCCGCCCGGCCATGTTGGTGGCCACCGTCACCGTCCCCGGCTGGCCGGCCGCGGCCACGATCTCGGCCTCCCGCTCGTTCTGCTCGGCGTTGAGCACCTGGTGCTCGACCCCCACGGCCGACAGCTTGGTGCTCAGCTTCTTCGACGCCTCGACGGTCCGGGTGCCGATCAGCACCGGCCGGCCGGCCGCCAGCATCTTCTGGGTCTGCCCGACGACGTAGTCGAACTTCGCGTCCTCGGTCGGGAACACCTTGTCCGGGAACACCCGCCGCTTGATCGGCTTGTTGGTCGGGACGCCGGTGGTCCACCGCTTGTACACCTTCCGCAGCTCCCAGAAGTTGGGCATCAGCGTCCCGCTCATCCCGGCGAGCTTCGTGTACAGCCGGTAGAAGTTCTGGAAGGTGATCTGGGCGGCGTGGTCGGACGGCATGTTCACCTGCACCTTCTCTTTGGCTTCCACCGCCTGGTGCAGTCCGTCCCGCCAGTGCCGGTCGGGCATCGGCCGGCCGGTCCCCTCGTCGATGATGACGATCTTCCCCTCCTTGTTGACCATGTAGTGCTGGTCCCGGCTGAACCGGTAGTGGGCGTGCAGCCCCTTCTCGACCGCCTCCAGCATCTTGTCCATCGCCTTGGCGTGCTTGCCCGACGGCGGGTTCGAGTACCGGACCAGGGCCCGGCCGGCGTCGGTGACCTCGATCTTGTCCTTCTTCAGGTTCAGGGTGAAGTGCTCGTCCCGCCGCATCTGCCGGGCCACCCCGTCGGCCCAGTGGAACACCACCTGCTCGTCCGGCTCGGCCGGGCGGGTGGGGTTGGCGATGATGAGCGGGGTCTTGGCCTCGTCGATGAAGATGCTGTCGGCCTCGTCCACGATCGCGTAGTGCAGCACCCGCTGGACCCGGGGGTCCATCTTGGCCGGGGCCGCCCCGGGGATGAACGGGGCCCAGAACGGCGCGGCTTGCGCCTGCCCGCCGCGGACCTTGAGGCGGTCGCGGAGGAAGTCGAACCCGAACTCGCTGGCCGTCCCGTAGGTGATGTCGGCCTTGTACGCCGCCATCCGCGGGCCGTCGTCCATCTTCTGCTGGAGGATGCCGACGGTCAGCCCGAGCTTCTCGTACACCGGCCCGATCCACTCGGCGTCCCGCTTGGCCAGGTAGTCGTTGACGGTGGTGACGTGGACGCCCTTGCCGACCAGGGCGTTCAGGTACGCCGGGGACGAGGCCGAGACGGTCTTCCCCTCCCCGGTGGCGAGCTCGACCACCCCGCCGTAGTGCATGACCGCCCCGGCCGCGAGCTGCACGTCGAACGGGCGGATGTTCAGCACCCGCTGGATGGCCACCGAGCAGAGGCCGAACGCCTGGGGCAGGAGCTTGTCCAGGCTGTACTTGCCCCGGGCCTTCCCCTTCAGCTCGTTGCTGGTGCGGAGGATGTCGCCGTCGTTGAGCCGGAGGTACTGGTTCTCCCAGTACCGGATGGCGGGGACGAACAGGGCGGCCCGGCTAAGCCGCCGCCGCCACGGCGGGCCGGCCACCGCCACCACCCGGTTTACCGGGCCGGGGCCGAGTCGCCCGGGGACGTTCTGGATCCGGAAGTGGGGGTGTTCGACCCGCTCGGCCGGCGGCTCCACGACCAGGCTCATCGGACGCTCTCCTGCGGGACAATACCCCCAGGATACGCGGCGGCCGGAGCGGGATGAAGGGGGACGATTGGCGGTACGGGAGGGAGCGCAAAAAAACCGGGGGGCCGAAGCCCCCCGGTCCAGGCCAACTGACGGGTCCCGTCCATCCCCTCGGCCGCCTGGCTGCCTTAACCGTTCCCCCCTCGGAACGGGTAAAGCCCGCAGGGAAACTCGCGGAGGCCGCGAGCCACCGGGGTACACCAAAACTGTAACCCGGTCGTCACTTGCGGCGGACCTTTCGGCCACCGCGGCGACACCAGATACCTAGAGTACGCTATCCGAACGTGCAAACAGGGGCGACCGGAAAAGGGTGAAAATGGGGGATTCAGGGGGGACAGAAGGATTATGACCAGACGTGGTCTATCGGCAAACAAGACGGCCGCGTGGACGCGTCGTCGGGTCCACGCGGCCGGGAGTGTTGGTCGGACAGCGGGTTACGGCTGGCCGCGGTATCGGGCCGGGGCGGCCGCCGGGAGGTCCCAGTCGGCCGGGATCGGCCGGCGGGTCTCCTCCCCGGTGTAATGCCAGTGGCCGACCCGCTCCTCCCCGAGCTTCCACGAGAAGGCGGCCGACCGGCCGTTCACCTTGGTCGGGAAGTCCACCTCCCCGGCCGCGTCGTCCAACAGGTTGACCCCGAGTGAGGCCAACTCGGCGGCGGCCGCGGTCAGGCTCTGCTCGGCCGACCGGATGTCTTCGGACACCTGATACCGCCGCTGCCGCTCCTGCCAGGCCAGGTCCCGCCGCTGGCGGTCGAGCCGCTCCTGCTCCGGGGCGAGCCGGTCCAGGGCGGTCCGGGTGGTGACGATGTCGGCGACGATGCTTTTGACCAGCGGGAGCATCTGCCGGGCGGTCGGCAGGTCGAGGGTGGTGTCCTTGCGGCGGGGCTTGCCCGCCGGGTTCCCGGCGCGGTTCGGCGTGCTGCTCATGGACGGCTCCCGGTGTATGGGGCGGGACCGGGCGTGTATCCCGCCCTGTTGCATTCTAGGTACACCCGGGACGGACGCGATGTCCGTCGGGCCGGGATTTCCGGGGCGGGTTCGGGCCCCCCGGTCCCCTACTTATTCGACGGTCCGGACCCGCGGTTTGATGCGGAGAATCGTCCCCGCAGGGGGATACCCTGCATCGCCCGAAAAGTTAAAGGCGAAAATCGGGCCGGACGCCCCATCGGCCGGGGCGAGGGTGGCGGTGTGGGCGGTATCACGGCCGGCAGGAACGGCCCGGGCGGGGCGGTGGGTGGGGGTTACGACGCCGCGGCGACCCCCGGCGGTGGGACCGTGGCCGGTCCGACGGTGGCCGCCGCCCGCTCCTCGGCCAGGGCCTCCCGGACAGCCGCTCGGATCAGCCCGCGGAGTTCGCCGGCCTCGACCACCATCGGGCCGTCCCAACCGGCCAGCGGGTCGTCGTCTGGGTCGTCTTCGTCCTCCAGGTTGGGCGGGGCTTGGATGGCCGCGTCGAGTTCTGCCAAAGCGGCCGCGGCCGCCGCCCGGAGGCGGGCATCCGATCGGCGGACCATGACGTAAACGACTAGTAGCGTCACCGAACAAAGGATGGCCGAGCTGACCAATTTGCTGACCCAGAACTCGCTCACCGGTTACCTCCCGCCCGCTCGAGGGCCCGTTCGAGTTCGCGGATACGGCGGTTCTTGGCGCGGACTGCGGAGTTGTGGTCCCGCTTGAGCCGCGCAATCTCCTCGGCACTGACCCGCTTGTGTTCAGCGAGAACGCCCTGCCACTTCCGCTCATGCCATCGTATCGCAATGTACGCAATCGCCGCGGCCAACCCATAGGCCGGCGTTTGCGTCAAGGTATCGACAACCCACTTGGGCAACTCGGGCATGGGCGACCTCGCGGATTACCCGTCCTTCCACCGGACGAACGCCTCCAGGGCGTAGTACTCCGGCAGCCCGAGGGCGTCGTAGGTCCGGGCGGTGCCGATGTTTCGGTCCTCGGCCCGCTGCCAGAACTCCCGCCGGTCGGTCCCGCCCGGGAACATGGCCCGGTCCTTCTGCGACTGGTGGCGGAAGATCGCCTGCTTCTTCCGCTCCAGCACGTCCGGCCCCAGCGGGACGGCCATCTCGACCTCGTGCGGCTCCCACTCCTCCCACGCCCCCTTGTACAGCCAGACCTCGGCCGCCGGCAGGGCGGCCCGGACCCGGCGGACGGCGTCGAAAACGGCCTCGGCGCAGACCCGGTGGGTGCCGTGCGGGTCGGACAGCTCGCCGGCGATGTAGACCTGGTCCGGCCGCAGCCGCTCCAGGAGGGCCGCGATGTCGTCAATATCCTTCGGGTGGATCGGGTTCTTGGCCACCGTCCCGGTCCGGTAGAACCGGAGGTCGAGGAACTCCAGCCTCTCGGCCGGGATGCCGCAGGCCAGGGCCGCCGCCCGGGCCTCGGTCGCCCGGATCATCCCCTTGATCCGCAGTACCTCCGGCGAGTCCGGCTGTCCGCCCAACTTGGCGTCGAGGAACTGGTTCACCCGGTCCTTGACCGTCCCCCCGCTGGACCGCTCGGCCGCGTCCCCGAACGCCCCCAGGAACTCGTCCACGAAGTCGACGAACCGGCGGGCGTCGTGGTCGAACACGGCGATGTTCCCGCTGGTCATGTAGGCGATGTGGACCCGGTGCCCCTGCTCGACCAGCCGGATGATCGTCCCGCCCATCGAGATCACGTCGTCGTCCGGGTGGGGGCTGAAGACCAGGACCGTCTTCGGGCCGGTCGGCAGCCGGGTCGGGGCCATCGGCGGCGGGGTGGCGGCGACGTCCGCGGCCCCCCCGCCCGGGCGGGCCGGCCGCCCCGCCGGGTACGGGGTGATCGTCTCCATCCGGTCGAGGAACACTTCCTCCCCGATCCGCTCGGCCGGGCCCCGCTCGCGGAGCAACTCGTACAGGTGGTGCTCCCGGAAGTCGTCGTCGGAGAGCTTCTGGAGCCCCTTCCGGACGGTCAGGGCCAGGTTCACCACCGCCTTGCGGACCAACTCCCGGGTCCAGTCGCACGGCCCGACCTCCCACGGCCGCTTGCGGGCGGTCAGCTCCCCGGCCGCCGCCCCGTCCAGCAGGACGACGGCGTTCGGGTGCTCCTGGAGGAAGCCGGCCGAGACGGCCTCGGTCGGCGGCTGCTCCAGGGCCTTGAACACGACCGGGGCCTTGTGCTCGCCGAACGCCATCAGGAACACCTGCCGGGCGTCCAGGATGGTGGCCACCCCCATCGTCAGGGCCTGGTGGGGGACGTTCTCCTCCCCGAAGAACCCGCCGGCCGCGTCCCGCCGGGTGATGGCGTCCAGGGTGACCAGCCGGGTCCGGCTGTTGCGGGGGCTGCCCGGCTCGTTGAACCCGATGTGCCCGGTCCGGCCGATCCCGAGGATTTGGATGTCGAGGCCCCCGGCCGCCCTGATCTTCCGCTCGTAGTCGGCACAGAAGTCGTCGACCGCCTCGGGCGGCAGGGTGCCGTCCGGGATGTGGATGTTGTCCCGCGGGATGTTGACGTGGTCGAAGAACGTCTCCCGCATCCACCGGTGGTACGAGTGGGGGTCGTCCTTCGGCATCGGGTAGTACTCGTCCAGGTTGAAGGTGACGACCCGGGACAGGTCGAGCCCGTCCTCCCGGTGGCGGCGGATCAGCTCCCGGTACAGCCCGACCGGGGTGGACCCGGTGGCCAGCCCAAGGACGGTCGGTTTGCGGGCGGCGGTGTTGGCCCGGACCAGCCGGTCGATCTCGTCGGCGACGTGGTACGCGGCCGCCGCGGCGGTCGGGAAGAGGAGGGCGGGGGCGCGGGTGTGGGGGAGCGGGTGCGGGTGGTGGGGTGCGGCGGGCATGGCGGCGGGCCTCTCGGGCCGGGTGGGGGTCCGGGGAGAGGGTGTTCTAGCACGCCGCCGGGGCGGCAGGGAGGTGAACCGGCCGGTCAGCCGAGGGGTTCGATGCCGACAGGACCTCCCGGCCGGAAATCGACGGCCAGCCGGTAGCCGGCCAGGAGCGCCACGCCGACGAGCGGGGTGACGTCGGCAGACCCGATCAGGACGGGCAGCGGCCGTCCGTTCCAGACGACGATGCCGTCATGAAGGTCGAACTCGATCTCGGTCCCGTCCGCGATGAGCACCTGACCGTAATCCCGCCACGGCAGACCGAGGTGAGTGATGACCGCCGGCGGGAGGGTCAGCGAGCCGTCGAATCCGGTGTCGATCTGGGCGTCGAACTCGTACTCCGCCCCGGTCGGGCTGCGGACGGTGAGCGTGACCATCACCTCGTACTCGTCGGAGACGGCGCCGGCGATCATCGCGGCCCCACCCGCCGGCGTGGGCCCATGCGGTACAGGTAGCTATACCCGACACGCCGAGCCCACGGCTGGGCGTCCGGCAGCCGGGCGTACAGCCGGTCGGTCGCGGCTCGCATGTCGGCGTCCATCTCATACTGGCCGGTCTCGATGTCGATGGCCACGAACTTGCCGTTGTGCTCGGGCTCGGCCCACGGGCGGATGTCCCGCTCGTAGATGGCGTCGCCGCGGCGCTTGAACTCCTCGCTCGGGTAACGCGGTCCGGTCGTCGGCATGTTACCCTCCGGGTCGTGGGCGGTCGGGGCGTCGCCCCATTCTAACGCGGGTGTCCGTGCCCGTACCAGCCGGCGGCCGGTCCTGCGGGGCCGCTGCGGGTCCGGTGAGAGGGGCGCAGTGCATCCCGCCCGCCGGCTCATGCGGGGCCGGCGGGGTGGTGACGGCCGGGCACCGGGTCAGGTCACGGTCGCGGCCGCCGCCTTGAGGGTGTTGGCCGACTCGAAGCCGACTTCGACGATGTACTCACCAGCCGGCCGGTTGTACCCCTTCGTCAGCCTGCCGGTCGCGTCCAGGGTCACCGTGTCGGTCAGCACCGGGGCATCCCCCGGGTTCTTCGGCTTGCGGTAGATGGAGACGATGCACGTCTCGTTCGGTCGCCCGACCAGGGTGACCGTGACCGTTCCCTGACTACCGGCGACGCTCAGGGCGTACGCAGCCATCTTCCTGCCCTCCCTCACGCGACTCGGCCGCCCGGCGGCCCGGCCCGGAGCGTCCGGACCGTGACCCGACCGCCGGACACGAACAACCCGACCCGGAACCGGTACCGGGACCGGAGTTGGTCCACCACCTCGGCCGGCCGCCGGTCCCGGAGCAGGTCGATGTGGTCGAGGATCACGGCCGCCGCCAGTGGCGGGAATTTCTCCTCCGGCGGCCCTCCCCAAATTACCTGGACCCCGGCCGGGGAGACGGTCAGGTCGATCGTCCGGAAGTCCGGCGGCAAGGGGGCGTCGAAGAACCGGGGCGATCCCTCCGCCCCGATCGACCGGAGGCCGAACGGCGCCCCCTGTTCGGGCGGAAAGTTACCGAGGGGCCAGAACGACCCGATGTCGAACGTGCCTTGCCGCGACGACCGATCGTCGAACGCCGCCCGGGAGACGAAGTGCATGGTGTGCCCTTCGACCACGGCGTCGGCCCGGCCGAACATCAGCCCCACGCCCTCGTGCGGGTCGGTCGGGTACATCTGGTCGTCGTGCCGGATCTCGAGGTGGACGTGGATCGGCCGGTCGGGGAGTTCGGACAACAGCTCGAGGACGCTCAGCTTGGTCGACTCGATCCGCCACCCCTCGTCGGTGACACCGGTCTGGGTGAACCCGCGGCCGCACGGGAGGAGGAACGCCGGTGGTGGGCCGCCCGGGGTGACCAGGTCCACCGCGTCGCCCGCCGCCAGCCTCCGGGTCAGGCGGTCCGTCCGCCAGCGGTAGCGGAGGTCCGGGTCCGAGGCCCACACGCCGGCCGGAACCCCGACGGCCAGTGCCGCCGCGGCGCTAAGCAAGACCGCCCGCCGCGACACACCCCGTGTCGCCGCCAGGGCGCCGGCCAGTTCGCCGGCCGACCGGAACCGCCGGGCCGGGTCCTTCTCCAGGCACCTCGCCACCACCGCCGCCAGCCGGCCCCCGAACCCCTTCAGCGGCGGGGCCGGGTCCCGCGTCACCCGCGGCATCACCTCCCCGTACTTCCGGCCGGGGAACGGCCGGTCGCCGGTCAGCAGCTCGAACAGGATCACCCCCAGGGCCCACACGTCCGTCCCCGGGCCGACCTCCCCGAACCGCGGGTCGTACTGCTCCGGGGCCATGTACGGCGGGGTTCCGCCGGCCCGCCCGCCGGGGACGGTCAGCCCCGCCGACCCCAACTCGGTGTCGGCGTCCGGGGCGGCCGGCGGGGCATCGGCCGGGCCGCCCGGCTCCGGGGCGGGGGCGATCAGCCGGGCCAGCCCGAAGTCGGCGACCAGCGGCTCGTCCTGGTCGCCGAGCAACACGTTCCCCGGCTTCAAGTCCCGGTGCAGGACCGCCCCCTCGGGGTGGGTGTGGGCGTACTCGACCGCCCGGGCGATCTTCTCCACCAGCGGGACGATCGCCCGCGGCCCGGCCTTCGTCAGCCGCTGCCGGTGGTCGGCCAGGGTCCCCCCCGGGACGTACTTCATCACCAGGTACGGGACGCCGTCCTGGACCCCGTAGTCGTGGACCGGGACGACGTTCGGGTGGTCGAGCCGGGCCAGTGCTTCGACCTCCCGGTGGGACCGGCCGGCGGCCCACAGCCGGTCCGGGCGGAGCGTCTTGACCGCCACCCGCCGCTTGGCCGGGGGCGGGTCCCACCCGTCGTACACCACCCCGAACCCGCCGCCCCCGAGCACCCCGCGGATCTCGTACCGGCCGACCCGCACCGGGACGGGCGGGTGCGGCGCCGGCACCCAGTCGGCGGTCGTGCCCTCGTCCCGACCGGCCAGGTCGTCCAGCAGTACGTCGCACTCGACCAGCAGGCGGACGCGGTCGGCCAGCCGCGCCCGCAGGACCGGGTCGTCCGGGCACAGCTCGGCGGGCGTGGCCGGGCGGCCGGCGTCCCGCCGCTCCTCCCACTCCTCCAACAGGTCGGCGAGCCTGTCCATACGCCCCCCGGGGTCTCCACAAGGGGTAAGCGGGCGAGGGCCGCCCGGCGGGCCAAAAAAAATTCAGGACGGCGGATCGTCGCCGAGCCCTTGCCGTAAGGCAATCTTGGCCTCCCGCCACCGCCGCTTGAGGGTACTCAGCGACACGCCGAGGAGGTCGGCCGTCTCCTCCAGGGTGAGCCCGTCGTAGATGATGAGGAAGAACAGCTCCCGCTGATCCGGCGGCAGGGCGGCCACCTTCTCGTGGACCTCCCGCCGGGCGGCGATCTTGTACGGGTCGTCCTCCCGCCCCGGGACGCCGGCCGCCCGGTCGGACCCGTCCGACCCGGGCCCGCCGAGCGGGTCCGGCCACTTCTTCCGGGTCAGGCTGAGGAGCTGGTTGTGGATCATCCGCCCCGCGTACCGGAGGAAGTCGGGGGTGGTGTCGAACGTCTTCTTCCTCAGAGTCACGATCAGGGCGGCCACGAACTCGTCGTACACCTCGGTGGTTTGGGTCTGGTTCCGGAGCCGCGGGTAGTCCCGGAAGACCCGCCGGGCGAGGGCCTTCAGCCGCTCCCCGCAGTGGGTGATGATGTCCCCCGCGGCCGCCGGGTCGCCGGCCGCGTGCCGGCGGAGGCCGAGCCCGAGGGTCGACGGCGGGCCGCGGTGCGGGGGCTCCGGGGACGACATCGCGCGGGCCGCCGGGAACGAGCGGGTGGTGGGCTCCCGGAGGTAGAGCCTAACTCGCCCGTTCGGGCGTCGCAAGAACATTCCCATGACTCGTCCCGCTCGGATGGGACGGCCGGCTTACGGGCCGACCGGGGCCAGCGCGAACCCGGAGGCGAACGTCAGGGTGCCGGGGACCGGCGACCCGTCCGGGAGGGTGACCGCCGCCAGCCGGACCGTCCCGGCGAACCCGGCGGCCGACCCGCCCCGGGCGCAGACTTTGGCCGTCGCGTACAGGTTCAGCCGGTAGCCCTTGATGTCCGGCGAGTACGGCAGGTCGAAGGTGGCCTCCCAGCGGACGGGGGCCGAGGGCGGGACCGGCCCGACGAACCGGCGGGTCGTCCCGGGAGCGGCGGTCAGGCACGAGCCCCGGAGGTTGCCGGCGTTCGCGGCCACGAGGGAGTAGGTCGGGCAGCCGGCCCCCGCCCGGGGCGGGTTGACGGTCAGGCAGACCTCGGAGCAGACCCCGCCGACCGTGTTCGCCGGCGGCGGCTCCGCCCCGGCGTCGCCCACCGGCCCGGGCCGGTCGACGGCCGCCACGCCCACCATCGCCCGCACCTCGCCCCGGGCCGGGGTGAGGGAGAACGCCCCCTCTACCTCGATGCGGACGCGGAGGGCGTCCGGGGCCGGCCCGCCGTCGCGGACCCGGATCACGTCCCCCAACTGGCCGGCGGCGGTCGCCACGCCGTGTGCCGCCGCCGGGGACGAGGTCACGGATTCCAGCCGGATGCCGGGGGTGCCGGGCTGGTTGACGGCGGCACTGGCCCGGCACCCGTCCCCGGACCCGCCGGCGGACGAGGTGGTCCGCCCGGCCTTCCACAACTCCCGCCAGGCCGTCGGCCCGGCCGGCGGGTGGGAGCACCCGGCCGCCCCCGACCGGGTGAAGCAGTCGGCCGAGTCGCCCGACCGACAGCCGGCGAGGGCGAGGACCCCGGCCGCCAGCCCACAGACAGTAACGCGCTTCATCCGCAGGCCTCCAGTTCCGCTGGGCGGGCACCGTCCGGCCGTCGCCGCGGCAGCGAGGCCATACCCTTGTCAGCGAACGAGCCGGCCGGGGAGGGCCACGGGTTGTTACAGTTCTGCTGGTCCGGTCGCGCGGGGCCGGCCGGTGGGGGCCGGCGGGAATGACGGCGGCGGGTGATTGGCAACCGCCGACGGTGGTTTAAGATGGAGGAGATGGTGCCCCTGTGCCGGTCACGCTGCCCGTCCGGCGGTCCACCCTCGCCGAGCCGCACCCCATGCGCCACCGCCTCGCTGCCGCCCTCGTCCTCGTCATGACCTCCGGTGGGTTACACCCCCCGCTCGCTAACGCCGAGGAGAACAAGCCGCCGAAGGAGTTCGCCGCCCTCAAGTACCGGCTGGTCGGGCCGTTCGCCGGCGGCCGCGTCTCCCGCGCCTGCGGCGTCCCCGGCGACCCGCTGACCTACTACGCCGCGACGGCCTCGGGCGGGGTCTGGAAGTCGGCCGACGGCGGGCTCACCTGGAAGCCGGTGTTCGACGACCAGCCGACCTCCTCGATCGGCTCGATCGCCGTGGCCCCGTCCGACCCGAACGTCGTCTACGTCGGCACCGGGGAGGCCAACATCCGCGGGAACGTCGCCCCCGGGGCCGGCGTCTTCAAGTCGACCGACGCCGGCAAGACCTGGCAGCACGTCTGGAAGCAGGTCGGCCAGATCGGGACGATGGCCGTCCACCCCAAGAACCCGGACGTGGCCTACGCCGCGGTCCTCGGCCACGCCTTCGGCCCGAACGCCGAACGGGGCCTGTACCGCACCACCGACGGCGGCAAGACCTGGCAACAGGTGCTGGCGAAGGACGCCGACACCGGCTGCTCGGACGTGGCCCTCGACCCGTCGAACCCGCGGGTGGTGCACGCCGGGTTCTGGCAGGCCCGCCGCAAGCCGTGGGAGATGACGAGCGGCGGTCCCGGGTCGGACCTGTTCGTCTCCCGGGACGGCGGCGACACCTGGGTGTCGTTGAAGACCGGCGCGAGCTACCCCGAGAAGCCGGGGGCCGACGCCCCCCGCCCGCCCAAGACCGCGAAGGGCCTGCCGGCCGGCGTCTGGGGCAAGGTCTGCGTGGCGGTCGCCCCGTCGAACGGCCAGCGGGTCTATGCGATCATCGAGGCCAACGAGGGCGGGCTGTTCCGGTCCGACGACGGCGGCGAGACCTGGGAGAAAATCAGCGACGACCGCCGGGTCCGCCAGCGGGCGTGGTACTACTCGACCCTCACCGTCCACCCCACGAACCCCGATGTCGTCTACCTGCCGCAGGTGCCGCTGCTGGTGACGAAGGACGGCGGCCGGACCTTCACGTCGGTCCGCGGCCCGCACCACGGCGACCACCACGACCTGTGGATCGACCCGAAGAACCCGGACCGGATGATTAACGCCAACGACGGCGGGGTGGACATCACCGCCGACGGCGGCAAGACGTGGTACGCCCCGCCCTTGCCGATCAGCCAGTGCTACCACGTCTCGGCCGACAACCGCACCCCGTACCGGGTCATGGCCTGCCTGCAGGACCTGGGATCGTCGTCCGGCCCGTCGCACTCGCTGCTCGGCGGCGGGATCGGCCTCGGCGACTGGTACTCGGTCGGCGGCGGGGAGGCCGGGTACGCCTTCGCCGACCCGAGCGACCCCAACATCGTCTATGCCGGCGAGTACGGCGGGATCATGACCCGGTACGACCACCGCACCGGCCAGGCCCGGAATGTCACGGTGAACCAGGTCAACCCGTCCGGCATCGACCCGGCCAAGATGAAGTACCGGTTCCAGTGGACGGCCCCGATCCTCATCTCGAAGCACGACCCGCGGACCGTCTACCACGCGGCCAACGTCCTGTTCCGGACGAAGGACGCCGGACAGACCTGGGAGAAGGTGTCGGGCGACCTCTCCCGGGACGACAAGCAGAAGCAGCAGTGGTCGGGCGGGCCGATCACCGGCGACAACACCGGGGCCGAGGTCTACTGCACCATCTTCGCCCTGGCCGAGTCGCCCAAGCAGCAGGGCGTCATCTGGGCCGGGACCGACGACGGCAAGGTCCACCTGACCCGCGACGACTGCAAGACCTGGACGGACGTGACGGCCAACGTTCCCGACCTGCCCGACTGGGGCACCGTCTCGTGCATCGAGGCGTCACCGCACGACGCCGGGACGGCGTACCTCGTCGTCCGCAACCACCGGCTCGACGACTACCGGCCCTACGTCTGGAAAACGACCGACTTCGGCAAAACCTGGACGAAGATCACCGACGGGCTGAACCCCGGCGTCCACTGCCACGCGGTCCGGGAAGACGGCACCAAGAAGGGCCTGCTCTACCTCGGCACCGAGCGCGGCGTCATGGTCTCGCCGGACGCCGGCAAGACGTGGCAGCCGCTGCAACTGAACCTGCCGACGGTGCCGGTCCACGACCTCGTGGTCAAGGGCGACGACCTCGTGGTCGGCACCCACGGCCGGTCGATCTACATCCTCGACGACCTCACCCCGGTGCGGGAGACCTCCGCGGCGACGAAGGACAAGCCGGCCCACCTGTTCCCGGCCCGGCCGGCGGTCAAGTGGTCCGTCGGGTCGGGCGGCCCCACCCGCGGGTTCCACGACTACGGGGCCGGGGAGAACCCGGCCGCCGGGGCCCCCGTCTGGTTCCACCTCAAGGACGAGCCGAAGGGCGAGGTGAAAGTGGAGGTGCTGGACGCGGCCGGGACGGTGATCGCCACCGCCAAGGCGAAGGGCAAGCCCGCCGACAAGCCGGCGGACGAGGCCAAGCCGGACGAGGGGAAGTCGGCGACCAAGCCGGACGACGAGAAGGACGAGGACAAGGAGAAGGAGGACCCGAAGGACCGGAAGCTGGAGGCCGCGGCCGGGCTGAACCGGTGGGTCTGGGACCTCACCCACGACGGGGCCGAGGGCATCGCCGGGTCGCCGGCCGACCTCGGGTCGGCCGACCAGCGGGTGCCTGTGGCGCCGGGCAAGTACACGATCCGGCTGACGGTCGGCAAGGAGGTGATGACGCAGCCGGTCGAGGTGAAGCCCGACCCGCGGGTCGCAACGGCGGCCGCGGCGGTGGCGGTCAATGCGGCCGCCGGGGACGACGGGAAGGGGGTCGTCGAGCTGACGGTTCCGCCCCCCGACCAGCAGACCCTGGCCCTGCGGGTTAGGGACGACATCTCGAAACTGTCGGACACGGTCAACCGCATCCGGGCGATCAAGAAGCAGATCGAGCTACGGAAGGACCTGCTCAAGGAGAACAAGGACGCGAAGGAGCTGCTCAAGAAGTCGGCGGCGTTCGACAAGAAGCTCGACGAGGTCGAGGGGAGGCTGCACAACGCGAAGGCCAAGATCAGCTACGACATCTTCGCCGCCCGCGGCGGGGCCATGCTGTACTCGCAGTTCGCCTGGCTGCTCGCCAGCCTGACCGACGGCGACGGGATCCCGACGAAGGCCCAGGTCGAGTTGGCCGGCGAACTGGAGAAGCAACTGGCCGACCTGGTCGGCCAGTTCGACAAGCTCGCGGCCGACGACCTGGCCAAGCTGAACGAGTCGGCCAAGACGCTCGGCGTGCCGGAGCTGTACGTCCCGCCGGCCAAGAAAAAGGACGAGCCGAAGAAGGAGGACGAGAAGAAGTAGTGTTCCGGCGAGCGGGGGGCGTGAGCCCCCTGTTTCGGGCGGAGAGACAGGGGGCTCACGCCCCCCGCTCGCCGGAATGGTCAGTTCTTCCCCGTCCCGCCCGGACGGTCCACGTCCACCTTCGTGCGGCCGTCGCCCTTCGTCTCGACATCCACCGACCCGCCCTTCGGGCCGCGGATGTTGATGTCCACGCCTTTCTTCTCCGGGTCGGGCCGGGTGCCGCCGGTCCCGGTCCCTGTCCCGGCCGGCCCGTCACACCCGGCGAACCCGGCGGCCGACCCCACGAACAGCCCGGCCGCCACCACGAATCGCGTCCGCATCGTCAACTCCTCCTGCGAAGGTCCCGACATCCTGCCGCGAAGGGTTGCAACCCGGGTGCCAACAGCCGCCCGTCGGGCCGCCGGTATAATCCCGGCATGAGCACCCCGCCGCCGGATGTCGCCGCCCTCGTCCGCCGCGGCCACGCCTACGCCCGCCGGGGCGAGCACGACCGGGCCGCCGAGGTGTTCGCCGGGGCCATCGACCTCGACCCGTTCGACGCCGAGCTGTACTTCCACCGCGGCAACGCCCTGGCCGCCGGCGGCAAGCCGCACGAGGCGGCCGAGGACTTCACCCGGGCCATCGACCTCCGCCCGGACTACGCCGCCGCCTTCCACAACCGCGGCACCGCCCACGCCGAGGCCGGCGACCTGCACGCCGCCGTCGCCGACTACACCCGGGCCATCGACCTGACCCCGGACGACCCCGACCCGGTCAACGGCCGGGCCGCCGCGTACAGCCGGCTGAAGGAGTACGAGCCCGCCTACGCCGACTACGAGGCCGCCCTGAAGCTCGAGCCGGGGCAGTTCCGGGTCTACTTCAACCGGGCCAACGCCCTGTCCGCCGAGGGCCGGCACGAAGAGGCCCTGGCCGACTACACCGAGGCCCTGCGGCTGAGCCCGCGGCATCACCGGGCGTACCTCTACCGGGCCCAGTCGCACGCCGCCCTCGGCCGGCCCGACGACGCCCTCGCGGACCTGTCCGCCGCCCTCCGGCTCCGCCCCGACGCGGCCGAGGCGTTCGTCAGCCGCGGCCGGGTGTGGGCCGACACGGGCGACCCGGCGAAGGCCGCCGCCGACTTCACCTGGGCCCTCCGCTACGACCCCCGCCACCCCGAGACGTACAACCTCCGCGGCGTCGCCCGGGCCGAGCAGGGCGACCACGCCGGGGCCGCGGCCGACTTCTCCGAGGCGGTCGAACTCGACCCGGACGACCCGGCCCCGCGGTTCAACCGGGGGCTGGCCCACGTTCGCGGCGGCGACCTGACGGCGGCCCGGGCCGACTTCGACGAGGCGATCCGCCTAGCCCCGGACGATCCGGCCGGGTACGTCCAGCGGGGCTACGTCCGGTACGAGTCGGGCGACACCGAGGGCTCCGTCGCCGACTTCGGGGAGGCGATCCGGCTCGACGCGGGGAACTCCCGGGCGTACTTCGGCCGGGCGATGGCCCGCCGCAAGGCCGGCGACCCGGACGGGGCTCTGGCCGACGCGACCGCCGCGGTCGAGCGGGGCCCGTCGTCTGACGCCGGGTACAACCTGCGGGCGGCCCTGCACTACCTGCGGCGGGACTGGGCGGCGGCCCTGGCCGACCACCTCAAGGCGTCCGCCCTCGACCCGGACGATGCCGGGACGCTCAACCACATCGCCTGGATTCGGGCGACCTGCCCGGTGGACGAGCTGCGGGACGGCCCGGCGGCGGTCCGGGATGCGGCCCGGGCGTGCGAGCTGACCGGCCACAAGCTGGCCGGGTTCGTGGACACGCTGGCGGCGGCCCACGCCGAGGCCGGCCGGTGGGACGAGGCGATCCGGTGGCAGGAGGAGGCGGCCCGGCTGGCCCCGGCCGGGCAGCGGGCGGACTACGAAGGGCGGTTGGAGCTGTACCGGCAGGGGAGGCCCTACCGCGACGAGGGGCCGGAGCCGTCGTAGGGGGACCCTCCCCCTTGTTTTTTCACAGCCGCCCGTTGGATGGCGAACGCCTGGGATTTCCAGCAGTTCGTTGCAACGCCGGGGTCGGCGGGGCTGTCGTGCCCGGCAACGGAGAGCAACCGAAGTCGTTGACCAGCCTGGGGTTGAGCTTGGCCCCGTCCGATGCCGTATCCGCGCACGGTCGGGCGGTTCGACCGGCCCCACCTCGAACAACGGCGCCACCTGGGACGCACCGAGGGTCTCGGCGTCTTATGCCAATCAAGTGTACACTAAAATCGTCTGGGGTCTAGTAAAAGCGGGCGAACTGCCGAAGTGGTTGGTTGACCGCCGGTTGAGGGAAGAGCAGGGCCGGTCTATCGCTGTCCCTTGCGGGCCGTGACGGCGGCCACGTCCCACAGCCGGACGGCCCCGTCGTTGCCGCCGGTGGCGATTGACTTCCCGTCCGGGCTGACGGCCACCGTGTAGGCCGGGCCCTCGTGGGCTTGCCACGCGGCCAGCTCCCGACCCGCGGCCACGTCCCACAGCCGGGCCATCCCTTCTCGGTCAACCGAGACGAGCGCCTTGCCGTCGGGGGCGAACGCCACCGCAGCGACGCCGCAGGTATGGCCCTGGAGGTCGGCCACCCGCTTCCCGGCCTCGACATCCCAGACGAAGACGTTCGACGGGCCACCCTCCGGGCCCGCCCCACGCGGCTGGCGGTACCGGCCGGCCGCCACCAGGCGGCCGTCGGCCGATGCCGTCAGGCATGAGATCGTCCCGACGAACGCCTCGTCCGCGTCCGGAGTGTACAGAGCGACCTCTTGCTCGCCGCCGCCCGGGTTGCCCACGACGACCCACCGGCCGTCGGTCGACGCCACCCGCTTTCCGCCCGCGACGAAGGCGGCGGCGGGGACCCGTTCCCCAGGTCCGCGGATGATGGCCCAGACGCGATCGGGGTTGTCGGACCGGCCGGCGGGTTGAACCGATAGGACCTTGCCGGAATCCGCCTCCCACCGGACGACCGCCCCTACAGACCCGCGGTCGAAGAACTGCCGTGTCGCCCCGGCCAGGAGCGACCGCCCGTCGGGCGCGAAGGCCAGGGTGCGAACCGCATCGCTATCGGTGAAGTGTGCGTACGGGGGCGGGCTGGCGGGCACCTGGAGGACGGTTTCGGTCGGCTTCTCGCCCAGTTCCCAGACCACCACGGCGCCGTCGGTCTCGGCCGCCGGCTGGCGCTGACCCCGCGTTTTGACCCGCAACACGTCGCCGCCGGCCGCCAACCGCCGCCCGTCCCGGGAGTACGCCAGGTCGTGTACCGTTCCCGGGTGCCGACCGAGCACGACCGCCGGCCGGCCACCCGATGGTTCCCACAGGCGGACGGTCCTGGACGCGCCGGCCGACGCGACTGTCCGCCCGTCCGGGGCGAACGCGACGGCGAAAACACCCGGCCGCGCCTCCTCGTGCAGCACGGCTTTAGGCTCCACCCGGCCGGGTCGGTCACGATCCCGCTCAGCCTCGCCGGGCTCGGCGGTGTGGGCGGCACACCCGGCACCGGAGGCCAGGAGCATCGCGCCGCCGATTAGCAACCTCACAGCGTCGACCACGATTGCCCCTTGCTCGGTGGAAGGTGTTGGGATGGAGTACGGCCAAGTGGTCGGGGGACGCATAGCCGTGACAGTCCCAGCAGACAACAGCCGGCCGAAGGGAGGATCAAACTACTCCGCCGGGGCGGACGGGTTCGCCTCGTCGAGGCGGAGGCGGTTGCCGAACGGGTCGGCAAGCTCCATGCCGCGGGAGTTGTGGAAGGTCGGCTCGACCCCGGGCCGGAGGTAGCCGTACCCCTTGGCGGTGATCTCACGGTGGTAGTCGTCCAGGCCGGTCACGCGGAGGAAGACGGTCGACCCCGGGCAGGCGTCGCCGTGGTGCTCGGAGAGGTGGAGGACGAGCCCGGCCCGGGAGACCTGCATGTACACCGGCATCCCGGGCTCGAAGCGGTGCTCCCAGTCGAGGGCGAAGCCGAGGAAGTCGAGGTAGAACTCCCGGGCCTTGGCCACGTCGAAGATGCGGAGGACCGGGATCGTCTGCGAGACGCGAAGGGGCATCGGGCTGTACTCCGTCGGAAACCTTGCGCCCCCGACGACACGGGGTGCTGGCGAGCCGGGGGGTCGGGCACCTCGGGGTCGGGCACTTCACAGCGCCCCCCTTTGACGGTCGGGTCTCGGATCGATCCTCCCATCATGCGGCGACCGGCGGAAGGTCAGTCGTCCTTCTTCCGCGGCGTCGGGGCCTCGGCCTTCTTCCCCTCCTCGACCTTCTTGGCCTCCGGCGGGGCGTCCTTCTTGCCGTCCCGGTCCCGCTTGCGGCCGCCGAACCCGCCGCCGACCTGCCGCGGCAGGAGCTGCGACATGTTCGCCACCCGGGTGGCCGTCACCGCGAACACCTGGGCCCCCTGGACCAGGTTCGGCCCCTTCGCGTGGTCGAACGTGTCCGTCTGGGTGTGGTGGGTCAGCCGGTACTCGTC
>JAIEQO010000187.1 GCA_019747655.1 Gemmataceae bacterium
GGTCCGCGGCCTGGTCCGCCGGGCCGAGCAGCCCGCGGAGCACGCGGGCGGCCTCTTCGTCGCTGAGGCGGGTCGCGCCTCGGCCCGTGATGGCGTCGTGCGCGCCGGCGAGGAACGCCTGCTCCGTCTTCCGGCGAATCCAATCCCACAGCGGGTTCATCGGGGTCACTCCTTTCGGTTGGGGAACTCAGCGGGTGTTGAGGACGGGGGCGAGGAGGTCGCGCACCCGCGGCGCGACCTTGTACGGGGTGCCGTGGTCCCGGGCGTCCTTCGCGCGGAGGATTTCGCACTCGGCCTCGGCGATGAGGCGGCGGTATTCGGCGGCCAGGTGCAGGCCGTTGTCGCGCCGCTCCCAATTCGCCTTCGAGAGCTGCGTGTGGGCGTCGGCCGACGCCGCGATCCACTCCATCCGGGGCGCGTCGGTCGAGTCCTTGTCCTCGGCGGCAACCTTGCGGTAATCGGCGGCCCGATTCGAGTGGCCGCGGGCGTTGTTGCGGGCCTGTGCGGTCTCCTCTTCGAGGGCGTTCAGGGCGCCCCAAGCCTTCTTGAGGTCGGCCTCGGCGCGGTCGATGTCGGTCGGCCCGAAGAAGTGGAAGAGAAGCCCCGCCAGCGCGGCGACCGTGAGGCCGAGCGCGACGACCGCGAGGAGGTCGTTGCGGTGCCGTCGGACGGACGTGTGGAGCGCGCGGAGCCAGGGCGGGATGTCGGAGCAGCGACTGTTACACGAACACATGGAAAACACTCCTCGGGAGAACTCGGGGACGTAGCGGCCCGGGCCGGCCACGGGGCGGCCGGCGGACGGGTTGTCGGCGGGCGGGCGGGGTGCCCGCCGCGGTGCGAACTCGGAGACTGCTGCGGCTTCCGCCCTCACCGTTCGCCGGCACAGCGCGGCCCCAGCACACCCTCAATTCTTCCGCACAGCGGGGCCTTGGAACAGCCGCGGAACGCGCACTATGCGCACAACAGGCGGGCCGGCGGGGCGGGTATACTTTCGGGTGGGGAGAAGGCGGGATTCTCCGACCGGCGGGAGGGCATCGGGTGCCGAGAAAGGTGGACGACTTCCGGATCGAGACGCTCCGCCTCGTTCTCGCGGCGGCCCAGACCGCCGACGGCGGGCTGACGCGGAAGGCCATGGCGAACGGGGCGGGCGTGAGCGGGAGTGCCTTCCGGACGTGGCTGAGTGGGGAGCGGACGCCGACGCGGGACAACCTCGCGCGGCTGGTCTACCGGCTCAACTCCCGCCTGCCGTGGCGGCTCGAAGTCCGGGACTTCTGCGGCGACGCCGCCGAGGACCGGATTCGGGAGAAGCTGCAACGCCCGCTCGCCGAGCGGGAGCGCGTCCGCGGCGATTACTTGTCCGCCCTCCTGGGGGCGGGCGACCAGTTCGAGGCGGACCGCCGGCCGCGGATGCGCGCGTGGCAGCAGAGCCGCGTCGAGTGGTGCCGGCTGGGCGGCTTCCTCCAACCGCTCCCGGCCGCCGGGCGGCTCGTCGTCCCCGACACCGCCGTCTACCCGTTCGCCGTCTATTTCTGGTTCTGGGAGCGGAACCGGACCCGGCGGCTGGACTTCAGCGAGCAGTTCCGGTTGAGCCGGAAGGACCGATACAGCGACCGCGATTTCGCCGAGATCGCTTACTTCCTCGTCCGGGAGCAGATCATCCTCGCGGCGGTCGAGGCGGACGAGGCCGCCGCGAAGGAGTGGTACACCGGCGTCACCGAGTTCACCGGGGGCACGGTCGCCGACAATTTCGGCTGGGGGCGGGACCGGCTGGTCGCGGACTACGGGTGCGAGGACCTCACCGCATTCGCCAAGGGCCACATGGACAAGGCCGTCGCGCGTCTCTGGAAATCCTACCCCGACCTCCGGCGGTTCCTCGTCGCCGAGCCGAAGTGAGAGACGGCCCCCACGTCACCACCGCCAGGCCGGGTGGGTTATGCCGGCCCGTCATAACGGGGGGCGAACCGCCGGCTCTCTCGGAGCACCGCCAGGTTCGCAACGGCGATCAGCCCGACGCTCACCCACATGAGGGTGTGGACGGACAGCCGCTCCGCGAACTGGAAAGTGACGAGTGGCGCGGCGAGCGCGCGGACGCCGGTGAAGAACAGGTGAACGCCCATGTACTCGGCGACGAGGCGGTCCGGCGCGAATTTCGTCACCCACAGGGTCCAGGAAATCTCCGCACCGGCGGTCGAGACGCCGAGGAGCAGCGACGAGACCGCGAGGACGGTCCACGACGAGGAGCCGAAGAAGCCCAGGATGCCGAGGATGAACAGGGCGTCGATGAGGAGCCGGAGTTGGAACAGGTCGAGCCGGTTCCACACCGCCCCCCAGAGCGGGTTCCCCACGATCCGGCCGGCGTTCGGGATGATCGTGACGAGGAGGGCGATGTCGGCCTCGCGGTAGCCCCGCCCGTGGGCGGGGTTGGCGAGGTATTCGACGCGGAACGGGAGCATCATGAGCACCCCAAAGCCCATCAGCATCCAGTAGACCAACGTGGCCGAGAAGAACGAGTCGCGGCGGAGGTGTCGGAAGCTCCGGAGGGGGTTCGGGACGGCGGCACCGTCAAACCGCCCGGTGGGCAGCCGGAACAGGCAGGCCGCGGCGACGCCGGCCGCGGCGGCGTAGCCGAGCAGGAGTGTGGGCCGCCCGATCAGTCCCCGCCCCAGGATCGCGCCGATCAGCCAGCCAGCCGCACTCCCGCACAGGATGCGCAGGAGGTTCGTCCGCGAGAACAGCCGGCCCCGCTCCTCCGGGCCGTAGTTCCGCTGGTAGACGTGGGTGTGGAGCGGGATCACGGCGGAGAGGATCGCCGAGGCGAGGATGCCGCCGCAGAGGTAGGTGACCGTCCCCGGGACAAGGGCGGCGAGGGCCAAGCAGACTGCCGCCAGGCCCCAGGCCGCGGCCAGCACGGTCGAGACGGGTCCGGGGAACGCGGTCAGGGCCGACGTGACGACCGGGGCGAGGAGATACCCCAAGCCGTTTCCGGACACGAGCAGCCCTTTTTCGAGCGGGGTCGCGTGCAAGTCCCGGACGGCGAGGAGGACGAGGAACGTGCTAAAGCCGGTGTCGAGTATTCCGGCCGCGACCGCGCGGCGCTTTTCGAGTGTGTAGGTGCGGCCTGCTCGTTCATCCATCCGGTCCCGTCTCGTTGCGTGTGCCTCTCCGGCGTCCGTTCGCCTCCCGTGCCCTTGTCCAATTGCCACAGCCGGGCGGAAACACCCACTCCCTCCTCGAAAGCCTCGGCGGCCGGTGTCCGCCGGCCTCACCCCGCCGGCGGACAGCCTCGACAGCCCGCCCCGTGCCGCAAGTCTTTAGTCGGCCGGCCGTAGGAGTCGTGGGAGCGGAACAGTCCGGACAGAAGGTTGGCATGTTAACCTCGCGCGCCGGGGTGTTTTCAAGCCCTTGCCCGGCCAATTACCGGCGTGGTAATTCAATCCCGGGGAATCAGAAAAGGCACAAGCCCGGGGTGAGCCGGGCTTGTGCGGACGAACCTAAAACAGCCACCTGATGAACCGGCGGATGACACCTCCTTCGAGGTGTCGTCTCGCCTTTTTGTGCGCCTTCTCGGCGTCTTGCAGGGCCTTGATGGCGTGCGGGATGTCGTCGGCGTTGAACCACTGCCGCTCGTCCGGACGGCTGTAGCGGTTCGCCACGAGAACCCGGTAGGCATTCCGGACCGGCTTCTTCTCCACGTAGAGGATCGTCCGCACCGACCCGTGGTCGAACTTGTCCGTCCACGTCTGCGGCTTGATCTCCGCGGGGAGGAGGTAGCCCACCGCCACCGCCGCCATCACCACTTGTCCCTGCTGTTGTTGCGCTTGCTTGTGCTGTTTCATAGCAGCATCGTCTCTCGTAACCCTCCTTTCGGCATGGCTGACCCACGCTCTCCGTTCACGACCCCCGGGACCATCCCGAGGAGGCAGGGCCGTGAAGGCAGAACCGTGGGCACTCGCTCGCAAGCACGCGCAAAAACCCGACTCAGGCTGCTGCCGTCGTCTATTTTGAACCGCCGGTTTTGAACCGTCGGTCGTGCCGACGACGGGCACGGCGCACCCGGTCTTTTTGTGACCGTCTCCCGGGTGCCTGGGGAGAGGAGTGGTCAAAGGGGCGAGGCCCCTTTCCGAGAGGAATCATAGGCGGTCGGATCGCCGGCGGAGGCCGCCGGAGCGTGGCTTCACGGCACTGCCATGCAGGATCAATATGACCCCTACGTCTCAGCCCTGCGAAGGCGGCAAGTTTTTCCCGTGCGAAGCTCTTGACGCGGGCGGACACCATCTCTGCCGGCGGTCAGAAAATCCCGCGACGGCCCGTTTCCGGGAATCCTACCGCAAGCTCCGGGGATGATCGGGGACGGCCCCTTCGGTCAGGGGATTATTTTTGGGAGAAGGGTGAGAGCCGTCGGACGGGAACTGTGTGGAGGTTCCGCCCGCAGAAAGCGGCTGCGGCCTCAGTCGGGTTTGCGGCCGGTGCGGATGCGCTCCCGCACCTCGTTGAGGGCGAGGAGGAGGGCCTGCTCGATTTCCGGATACCCGCCTTTCACGGGGCCGGTGACCACCACCTTCCAGGCACCGGGGCCGGTGAACGCATTCCGCGTCATCCGGGCCGGGGGCTTCGGCTTCCCCCGCCGTTGGCGAACGGCCCGCGCGGCGTCCTGGTGCGAGAGACCCTCCGCGGCCGCCCGCTCGGCGAGTGCCGCCTGGGCCGCGGGGTCGGGGAGCTTGGAAATCTCGTAGGCCGCCCGGGCGGGAATCTCGCCGGCGTTCACCCGCTCCTGGACCGGCCCGGGGAGCCGCAGGAGCGCGAGCGCCCGGCTCACCCGGCTCGGGTGGACCCGCAGGGCGTCGGCGACCTCCTTCCCCGTCCACCCGTTGATGCCCATGAGGGAGGAAAACGCCCGCGCCTCCTCGACCGGCCGCAGGTCCTCGCGGAGCAGGTTCTCGATGAGCTGCTGTTCGAGGATTTCCGACGGGGTTAATTCCGCCTCGTGGAAGTAGCACTCGATGTCCGGGAGGCTGGCCCGCCGCGCCGCCCGCCACCGCCGCTCGCCGGAAATGATGAGCCACTTTTCGAGCCGGTCCGACCACCGGACCCGGATGGGGCTGAGCTGCCCCTTCTCCCGGATGCTGAGCGCGAGCCGCTCCAGGGCGTCCTCCGAAAACTCGACCCGCGGCTGGTCGGGGTCGGGCACCACCTGGTCGATGGTGAGCCGCCCGACGTTCCGGAGCGGCCGCCGGCCGGCGTCCCGCTTCGCCGGGACCGGGGCGAGGACCGGCCGCGCGTCCCCGCCGCCGCGGACCCCCATCGACTCTTCGAGGTTCGCCGTGAGCCGGTCGAGTGCTTGGCGGGTGCTCATGGGGTCACGCGATCTTCCGCCGCTCGGCGGGCGGGGCGGCCCGGCGGAGCAGTTCGTCCCCGAGGTCGCGGACGAGCCGCGCCGCCCGGGAGGACGGGCTGTGGAAGCTGACCGGCGTGCGGGTCGAGAGGGCGAGCTTGTAGGCCGACGCCTCCGGGATGACGGTCGAGAGGACGGCCTCGCCGTAGAGCCGCCGGAGGTGCTGCTCGTAGGAGCGGTGGACGAGGAGCCGGGAGTCGGCCCGGATGACGAGGTGGCCGAGGAGGGCGAGCCGCGGGTTCAGGTGCCGGGCGTGCTCGACGGCCTGGTGGATGGCCCGGAGGCCCTGCGTCGCGAAGTCCTCCGGTGGGACGGGGACGACCACGAAGTCCGCGGCGAGCAGCGCGTTCCAACTGCACTGGTAGAGGTTCGGCGGGCAGTCGATGAGGACGAGGTCGTAGCCGGTCGCCTCTTCGAGGAGGGCGGCGAGGGCGAACTGCTTGAGGCCGAACGTCTCCGGCTCGGGGCAGTTGTGCCGGCCGAGGGCGGCGTTCGCCCGGACCATCGAGAGGCCCGGGAAGGGGGTCGAGACGACGAGGGTGGTGAGCGGAGGCGCGTCGTCGAAAACCGCCGCAAGAGATTCGCCCGCCGGCAGCCCCTCGATCGCCGCGGAGCCGAAAAACCCCTGGCTGAGCGACCCCTGCGGGTCGGCGTCCACGAGCAGCACGGACCGCCCGGACCGGGCGAAGTGCCCGCCCAGGTGGAAGCAGCTCGAACTCTTGCCGCAGCCCCCCTTCTGGTTAATGAAACAAATCGTCGTCGGCACTCGCGCCTGTCGTCGGTGGGCGGGGGCGATTGCCACTGGCAATCCGCCGCAACCGCCGGAATTTCTTGCGGGAACCCTGACACGCGGCCCGGAAGGTCGCAAGGGGGAATCTGCACGCGAAAGGGCGTTTCAGAAAAACCGCCGCGGTGATACTCCCCCGGGAACGGAGGAGTGACCGCATGAGCCGAGGCCGCCGAGCCGCGCCGAAAGTGACCCGTTGGGGCGGCCTGGGCCAGCTCACCCTCGTCGAGCACGCCCTCTGCCCGCTCGACACCGGGCAGTCGCTCCGGAAGAACCTGGTGTTCGAGACCGGCTACTACTACGCCGACCGGAGCCGCCACCGGCGGAAGGCGGCGGTGACGGTCACCTGCCCCCAGGGCCTCTCCCCGTCCGACGAGTTTTACCTGTGGGGCCTGCTCGCGCTGACGTTCGCCGAGGCCGGGGCCGGCGGCCCGGCCGACGGCGAGTTCCACGCCACCCCCCACTACTGCCTGCGGCGGCTCGGGCTCGTGGACCAACTCGGGAACCGCGGCGGGCGGCAGTACCAGCAGTTCGCCGACGCACTGGACCGGCTCGCGGCGGTGAGCTACGCGAGCGACGCCTTCTACGACCCGGTCCGGGCCGAGCACCGGCGGGTGCGGTTCCACTTCCTCAGCTACAGCCTGCCGCTCGACCCGCACAGCCCACGGGCCTGGCGGGTCGCCTGGGACCCGGTCTTCTTCGACCTGGTGCGGCCGCTCGGCGGCCACTTCCGGTTCGACCTGGAGACCTACCGCCGGCTCGACCCGGCCGCCCGGCGGCTGTTCCTGCTCTTGAGCAAAATCTTCGACCGCCGGGCCACCACCCCCTGCTTCGCCGTCGAACACTTGGCCGTGGACGTGCTCGGCTTCGCCCCGACGCTCGCCCCGCGACACCAGCGGCAGAAGCTCGGCCGGGTCGTGGACGCCCTCGCCGCCGCCGGCGTGGTGTCCGGGCCGGCGGTCTTCGAGAGGCGGGGGGCAGGTAAGGCGGCCCACTCGCACACCATCGCGTTCACCCGGGGGCCGCGGTGGGACCGGGCAACACCGGCGGCCGCCGCCCGGCACGCCTCGGACTCCCCCCTCTGGGATGGCCTGCTTGCGCTCGGGTTCGACGCGGCCGGGGCCGACCGGCTGATCCGCCGTCACCCCGGGCCGGCCGTGCGGGAATGGCTCGACATCACCCTCGCGGCCCGCGAACGGTTCGGCCACTCGTTCTTCCGGCGGAGCCCGCAAGCCTTCCTGGTGGACAACCTCAAGCAGGCGGCAACGTCCGGCCGCACCCCGCCCGACTGGTGGCAGGAACTGCGGAGCCGGGAGCGGCAGCGCGCCCGCCCGCCCGCAGCCCCCGGCGGGCCGACACCCGACCCGTGCCGGGCGGTCCTGCGGCGGGTAACGGCGGCAGTCTTCTCTCCGGAGGGGGAGACACCGACCGGCACCCCCGGGGCCGTGCTGAGCGTCGCCGACATCCTCCGCCGTCGCCGCTGAAGTCGAACTCCTCAAAGGCAGAACGCTCTCTCTTTGTTTACAGAAGTCTTTGATTAAATACCTTTGGCGCAGCCGCCGGCCGGCACCCCGCGGCTGGTATAGCGAGCCGTTCCGATGGGTTACTCGGGACCGGCGGCCGCACCGCCACCCCGAACTGTAACGCGGGCGACACGCCCGCGGCCGGAAACCGTAACGCCGGAGACACGCTTCGGCCGGCCGGGGCGTAACGCGGGCGACACGTCCGGGGCAGAACCTTTATCTCGTTTCCCGAACCCGGCCGGGGGGCGTGATCTTCGCCGGTGCCCGTGCTAGTCCTGGTCCCGCTGTGTGTTTGCACGGCGGTCGTCAGGAACGACAAACGTTGTTCATGGCGCTCATCGGGTCGGCGGCGACACCCGGTAAACTCGGCCACCAACCGAGCTAAGGGGGCAAGGTCGCACCTTGCCGCGTCGCGCCCGTAGAGCCGGATGCACGGATACGTGCTCGTCCGGTTCGACGGAGGCTGGCCGAAGTAATCCCGCCCCGCGGCCCACGCTCCCCTCGTAAGGGAGACGGGCACTGCGGGGCGGAGTAATCTCGGTCTTCTATCCGATTGCTGTCCTTTTCAGTGTGAGTGCGGGCGACAGGGGAACACCCCGAAGGACGTTTCTTCGGGGCCGTTGTAGTTCAAAGCGGGTGACGTGGCGTCCTGCCACTCAATCCCGTCGCGGGGGTCCGGGGCTACCGGCGGGTGACACCGCCTATGCCCGCTCAACCGCGCTGGCGTGGGGAGTTCCCGACCTGGCAACAGGCGGGACCGGCTTTCGACCGAAGCCGGCGTCCGGGGGAAAACACCCCGGCGGCGAACAGCTCAACCACGAGAGGGGCGAAAGCCCTTGCCAGTGAGTCCGACCCGGGACGGTGCCGAACCGGGAACAAGCCAGTCATCGGTGGGTAGGGGGGCGCTTCGGTATTCGGCCCCCCGAAATCGTCCGGGCCGCGAGGCCCGGCGGAAACTGCGCCGCCCCGGGAGGGGCGGACGTGCGGTGACTCGCCCGCGGGGCAACCCGCTACCGACGTGACGGGTCGGACGAAGATTACAGCGAACCTGGGAAGCCCGGCCGCGGCCGGAGTCGCGCTCCGGTGCCCGCGCGTGGCGCGCGGGTGGTCCAAATGCGGCCGGGTGGGAGAGTGGCCTGAGTAGGAGCCGGCGGGAGCCGGGCCGACCCCCTGCAAGGCAGTGGGGGGGCGGTTTGTCCGCTACGGGTGGTGCCGGGCGGAGCCTTCAACGAAAGGGCCGACGGGCTGTGAAGCCGATGGTGTGCGCAACGCGGGCAAGTCCTCGGACGCGCCCGCAGTTTCCCTGGCGGGAGGAACGGCGGTCTGGACGAACGCTCTTGGGTGAGCGGTCGTCCAGGCGACGAATCGGCGACGTACGCCCGAGCCTTGTCTCGGGCGGCGTGGAGGTTCGTGCGCCGCTACTCCTACGTATTGGGGCGTTGCAACCGAAAGAATACCGCACGGCTCGCCGTGCGGTGGGCGAGGTGGCAGCGCCCTGACAGCGGAGCAGGAAGCGACGCGGCCAGGGTTACGACGGCTTCCGGGGGTGTGCCGTGAACACCCCCTGCTTGTTCGCGGTCTTTGAAGCGGTCGTCGGGGGCGTATGCAGTATCGGTGCGAGGCGGTGTCGGTGGAGGGGTTCATCCAGCAGCTCGCGGTGGCCTACGTGTCCCGCGGCTACCTGTTCTACGTGACCGGGCAAATCCCGCCCGACAAAGACCCGGCCCAGGTCGATGCCAAGCTGATCGAGCGCTACGGGGTCGGCCTCTCCCAATGGGCGCGGGCGCGGCGGAAGCGGGCCGGCCGGGCGAACGTCCAGTATCTCCGGCACGGACGGTTCTTCGTCCTGCTCGCGACGCACGGCGAACACCCGTTCTTCGAGGCCGAGGGTGAGAAGGTCCGGGACGCCCGGCGGCGGTCGATCAAATTCTCCGGCTACGCGGTCGGGTTCCGCGGAGGGCACGTCCAGGTGCGGATCGACCTGCCCCGCTACCGGGAACTCAAGGCGTGGTTCGAGGAGGGGGCGACCCGGCGGCCCGCGGAGCGGCTGGCGAAGGCGTTCTACGATCTCCCGTTCGAGCCGTACTATCTGGTCCGCCGTCAGCAGTTCGCCATCCTCCGGGCGGTCAACCGCCGCCGGCAGGCGGCCGGCCTCCCCCTCGTGCCGAAGGAGTGTATCTGGCTCAAGCGGCGACCGGTTCGGCCGTTCGGTGCGTAGGCGGACCTTTTGAGTCGAACGCCGACCGCCGGCGGGTTTCTCGCGGGGACGATTCAGCGGTAAAATCCGGCAATGAAGCGCACAGCCAACACCTCCGACGCCCGCCGGCGGCTGGTCGAGACGGCCGACCGGCTGTTCTACGCGGACGGCATCCGGGCCGTCGGCATCGACCGGGTGATCGCCGAGGCCGGGGTCGCCAAGGCCACCCTGTACGCCCACTTCCCGGCCAAGGACGACCTCATCCTCGCCGTCCTGGCGCACCGCGAGGAGGCCGTCACGGCGTACTTCGCCGAGGCCGTTCCGCGCCACCGGCGGCGGGCCGGCGACCCGCTCCGGGCGCTCTTCGCCGCCCTCAAAGAGTGGTTCGCATCCCCCGGGTTCCGGGGGTGCGCTTTCCAGAACGCCGTCATCGAACTCGCCGACCCGGCGCACCCGGGGACCGAGTTCGTCCGCGGGCACAAGCAGCGGTTCCACGCCTTCCTCGCCGAACTGGTCCGGGCGGCGGTCGGTCCGGCCGGCGAGGGGCTGGCCCCGGCCGTCGCCGTCCTGGTCGAGGGGGCCGTCGTGATGGCCCTCATCGACCGCTCCCCCGCGCCCGCCGACGTCGCCCTCGACGCGGCCCTGCGGCTGGCCGCCGGGGCGGGGGGCTGATCGACCTCACCTGAAACACCGGGGACGAGTCGAAGGGCGAGCCCCCGCCCGCGGGCGGCTTCGTGTGGGCGGGCGTCCGCCGCGGCCGAGTCCGTTCGCAAAACGTCCTGCCTGGCCGGGGGCGAGAAAAATCCCCCGGCCGGGATAGACTATCCAGACCTGTCTGTATGGTTTATTGTCGGGCGAGGGCCGGACGTGACCGCCGGCCGCCAGACAACACATCACACAAGGAGACCGACCATGACCCGCATCACCCCCATCGACCTGCAGGCCGCCGAGGGCCGTGCCAAGGAACTGCTCGACGCCGTGAAGGGCAAGCTCGGGATGGTCCCAAACATGACCCGCGCGATGGCCGCCTCCCCGGCCGTCCTCGACGCCTACGTCGGGTTCAGCGGGGCGCTCGCCCGCGGCGTGCTGTCGCCGGGCGTCCGGGAGCAGCTCGCCCTCGTCGTCGGCGAGACCAACCACTGCGACTACTGCGTGGCCGCCCACACCGCCCTCGGCAAGCGGGCCGGGCTGTCCGACCAGGACATCCTCGACGGCCGGCGGGGGGCGGCCGCCGACCCGAAGGCCGCGGCCCTGGTCCGGTTCGCCCGGGCGGTGGTAGACAAGCGGGGGCAGGTGGACGACGCCGACCTCGCGGCCGTGCGGGAGGCCGGGGCCGGGGACGCCGAGGTGGCCGAGGTGGTTGCCCACGTCGCCCTGAACGTCTTCACCAACTACTTCAACACCGTCGCCGGCACCCCGATCGATTTCCCCAAGGCCCCGGCGCTGGCGTAACACCCTCGCGTCGCCGGCCCGGACGCTGCCGACGCGCACATCCGAGCCGCCGGGGGTGGGCACCGCCCCCGGCCCTTCCAGGAGACCGCCATGAGTCCGAACCCGAGCCCGCCGCGGGTCCTCGCCCCGCCGTTCGACATCGAGACGGCCGCCCTCAAGGTACGGGCGGCCGAGGACGCCTGGAACACCCGCGACCCGGACCGGGTGGCCCTAGCCTACACCGAGGACTCGGTCTGGCGGAACTGGGCCGAGTTTCTCACCGGCCGAGCCGACATCCGCGCGTTCCTGGCCCGCAAGTGGGCGCGGGAGCTTGACTACCGGCTGGTCAAGGAGCTGTGGGGGTTCCGGAAGAACCGGATGGCCGTCCGCTTCCAGTATGAGTGGCACGACGACTCGGGCCTGTGGTTTCGGTCCTACGGGAACGAGCTGTGGGAGTTCGACCCGGCCGGCCTCATGCGGCGGCGGGAGGCGAGCATCAACGACCGGCCGATCCGGGAGGCCGACCGGCGGTTCCTCTGGCCCGCCCCCGGGCCGCGGCCGGCCGACCACCCCGGCATCCCCGACCCGTCCTGAGCCGGCCTCACTCGCCCCGCCAGCGGAACCGGCCGGCCCGTCCGGCCGCCGGCCCCGAGGAAGCCCGCTAGCCGCCGTCGCCGGCGGGCTTTGCCCGCCCCTTCTTCGCCGGTGCCTTCTTCGCCGGCCCCTGCTTCGCCCGGTTCCGCTTCACGGCGTCGAGTTCCTTCGTGTGCCGCCCGGCCCACGCGCACAGGTCGTTCACGGTTTCCAGGAACACCTCCCCGAGCGGGGTCAGGTCGTACTCCACCCGCGGCGGCACCTCGGCGTAGACGGTGCGGGTGATGAGTCCGTCCCGCTCCAGCCGGCGGAGGGTCTGGGTGAGCATCTTCTTCGACACGTCCGGGAGCTGCCGCTGGAGTTCGCCGTGCCGCCCCGTGCCCTTGCCGAGGATGAAGAGCACGATGGGCGTCCACTTGTCCCCGATCACGTCGAGGAGCCGCCGGGACGGGTAGTCGGCGTGGTAGATCGTGCGGTCGGTTTCCATATCACCCACCAGGTTACTAAGGCACCTGCGGGTGCCTACTTGCTCGACGAGCGATTAAGACCTTATTATGCTACGGCCAGTGCTGGAGACTCAACCCAGAAAAGCGGAGGCTGTCATGGCGATTACGGTGGACGTGTTCTCGGACCTCATCTGCCCGTGGTGCTACATCGGCAAGCGGCGGCTGGAGAAGGGGATCGGGCTGCTCGGCCGGGGCGAACCGGTGAGCGTCCGCTGGCACCCGTTCCAGCTCAACCCGGACATGCCCCCGGAGGGGAAGGACCGGAAGGAGTATCGGTCGGCCAAGTTCGGGAGCTGGGAGCGGTCCCAGGCGATGGACGCGGACGTGACGCGGGCCGGCCGGGGCGAGGGGATCACCTTCGACTACGAGAAGGTCGCCCGCACCCCGAACACCCTCGACTCGCACCGGCTGGTGTGGCTGGCCGGCGAACGGGGGGTTCAGGGCGCGGTGGTGGAGGCGCTGTTCAAGGCGTACTTCACCGACGGTCGGGACATGAACGACCGGGCGACGCTCGCCGAGGTCGCCGCCGGGGCCGGTCTCGACCGGGCCGAGGTGGACGCCCTCCTCGCCGGCGACGCCGGCCTGGACGCCGTTCGGGCAGGCGAACGGGAGGGCCGGCGGCTCGGGGTGACGGGCGTTCCGTTCGTCGTCATCAACGGCTCGGTGGCGATTTCGGGGGCGCAGACCCCGGAGACGTTCCGGGCCGCGCTCGAACAGGCGGCCGGGGCGGTCCCGGCCGGGGAGCCCGCGGGCGTCTGCGGCATCGACCCGGCGAGCGGGAAGCGGACGTGCTGACCGGCCCCGCCCGCGTCGGGTCGCCACCAACGAATTAGTAAGGAGGGGGGACTCATGTCACAGGCGAACCAGCCCGGGCGGCCGAAGGTGATCGTGGCCGGCGGGTCGCTCGGCGGCCTCGCGGCCGGCCTGGAACTGCTCGCGGCCGGGTGCGACGTGTCGGTGTTCGAGCGGTCGGCCCGGGTGCTCGACGACCGCGGGGCGGGCATCGTCATGCAGGCCGAGACGATGCACCTGCTCCGGAAGTACAAGCTCGCCGACGAACACACGGCCGGCGTCTGGTCCCGGTTCCGGCAGTATCTGGACCAGACCGGCCACGGGAACCCGGCACCGTCCCAGCAGCTCATGACCTCGTGGGGCCTCCTCTACGGGAAGCTCCGGTCGGCCTTCCCGGCCGAGCGATACCACGAGGGCCGGGCGGTGGCCGGGTTCGAGTCCGACGCCGGCGGCGTCACGGTGACTACCGCCGACGGGGGGACGGAGCGGGCCGACCTGCTCGTCGGGGCCGACGGGTCACGGTCGGTCATCCGGCAGCGGCTGTTCCCGGACGTGAAGCCGACCTATTCGGGGTACGTGGCCTGGCGGGGGGTGGTGCCGGAGGCGGCGGCCGGGGCGGACCTGCTCCGGGTGTTCGCCGGCCGGTTCACCTTCTTCCAGATGGAGCGGAGCCACATCCTCTGCTACCTCATCCCCGGCCCGGGCGGGGAGGTGGCCGAGGGGCAGCGGCGGCTGAACTGGGTGTGGTATTGGAACGTGCCGGCGGCCGACCTCCCGGCGCTCATGACCGGGCGGGACGGCCGGGAGCGGGACTTCTCGGTGCCCCCCGGTCAGGCCCGGCCGGAGCTGGTCGAGGCCCAGCGGGAGATCGCCCGGACCCGGCTGGCCCCGCCGTTCGCCGCGCTGGTCGAGGCGACGGCGGAGCCGTTCGTCCAGCCGATCCTCGACCTGGCCGTGCCGCGGATGGCGGTCGGCCGGGTCTGCCTGGTCGGGGACGCGGCGTTCATCCCCCGGCCGCACACGGCGGCGAGCACGTCGAAGGCGGCCGGGAACGCCATCGCCCTCGGCGAGGCGGTCGCAGCGCACCCGGCCGACCTGGACGCGGCGCTCCGCGCCTGGGAGCCGGAGCAGCTCGGGATCGGCCGCGACCTCGCGCGGCACGGGAAGATGCTCGGGGACCGGTCGCAGTTCCCCGAGCGGTGACGAGTGACGAAACGACGGAAGGTTCGGGCTTCGCGGGTGTGCCCAAAAACACCCGTCAAACGGGGGCTGTTGTGACTTCCAGAATTCTCGACGTGGGGCAGTGCGGGTTCGACGGGCCGCGGATGGCCGCGCTGTGGCGGGACCGCCTCGGCGCGACGGTGGACCGCTGCGCGACCGGGGCCGACGCCCTGCGGATGTGCTCGCAGACGCGGTACGACCTGGTGCTGGTCAACCGGGTGCTCGCCGCCGACGGGTCGTCGGGCCTGGACGTGGTCCGGGACCTCGTCGGGTCGGGGCAAGCCCCGCCCGTCCTGCTCGTCAGCGACCTCGCGACGGCCCAGGACCAGGCCGTCGCCCTCGGCGCGGTGCGGGGCTTCGGCAAGGCCGCCCTCGGCGACCACGCCACGGTCGAGTTGGTTCAACAAATTCTCTCTGCTGACAGGAGTGCGACATGAGCGACAAGAACAAGCCCCCGGTGCTCACCCTCTTCGACCGGCCGGACTCGCCGGCGGGTTACGAAATACGGGACTACCTGACCCGGAGCGTCGTCGATTTCACCTGTGTGGACCTCCTGGACGACCGCCACTGCCGCCGCGAGCTCGGCTTCGCGTCGCTGAATGATGTCCGCCTGCCGGTGGTCCGCCTCCCCGACGGCGTCCAACTGTTCGGGCCGAGCCTCCGCGAACTGGCGGACCGGCTGGGCTGGGTGCGGGAGGCTCGCTTGAGCGAGTACGACCTGTCCATCTACGGGGCCGGCCCGGCGGGCCTGAGCGCCGCGGTCTACGCGGCCTCCGAGGGGATCAAGACGGTCCTCGTCGAGCGGGCCGCCGTCGGCGGCCAGGCCGGGACCAGCTCCCTCATCGAGAACTACCTGGGCTACCCGGACGGGGTGAGCGGGGCCGACCTTGCCGAGCGGGCGAAGCGGCAGCTCATGAAGTTCGGGGTCGATCTGCTCCTGATGCGGGAGGGGGTGCGGGCCGAGTTCCGCGACGGCCGCATCTTCGTGGACATGGCCGACGGGTCGAAGATGGTCGCCCGGGCGAACATCTGCGCGACCGGGGTCGAGTACGCCCGGCTCGGGCTCCCCGACGAGGACCGGTTCCTCGGCAAAGGTCTCTATTACGGGGCGGGCGCGAGCGAGGCGCAGCGGGCGGCCGGCGAGCACGTGCTCGTGGTCGGCGGGGGTAACTCGGCCGGGCAGGCGGCGGTCCACTTCTCCAAGTACGCCGCCCGGGTCACCATCCTGGTCCGCGGGAACGGCCCGGCGGCCTCCATGTCCCGCTACCTCCTCGACAAGCTCCGGGGGATGGAGAACGTGGAGATGGTGACCGACACCGCGGTGGCCGCGCTCCACGGCGGGAGCGCCCTCGAAATGATCACCCTGGCTCACCGGTCCACCGGCGCGACGCGGGACGTGCCCACCCGCCGGCTGTTCGTCTGCATCGGCGGGGCACCGAATACCGAGTGGGCCAAGGAGACTGCCATTCTCCGCGACCCGCAGGGGTATCTGCTCACCGGCCCCGACCTGCTCACCGACGGCCGCCCGCCCGAGTGCTGGTCGCTCAAGCGGCTCCCCTACTTCCTGGAGACGAGCGTGCCCGGGTCGTTCGCGGCCGGGGACGTGCGGTTCGGTTCGACCAAGCGGCTCGCGTCGGCGGTCGGGGAGGGAGCGATGTGCGTGACGTTCGTGCATCGGTATCTCCGCGAAGCCGCCTGAACCGGCCCATCGACAACCAGCGGCCGGCCCGGGACTCGGCGGCCGATACGGGAGGGACCATGAACTACCACAAAGACACGGGGGGGCTTCATCCCCCGGCGGACTTGTCCACCACGTACCGCGTCCGGGAGGTCACGCTCCGGAACCGCGTCGTGGTCTCGCCCATGTGCCAGTACGTGGCGGCGGACGGGATGGCCGACGACTGGCACCTGGTTCACCTGGGCAGCCGCGCGGCGGGCGGGGCCGGGCTGGTGTTCGTTGAGGCGACCGCCGTCACCCCGGACGGCCGCATCACCCCTGGCTGCCTCGGGCTGTGGGACGACCGGCACGTCGAGCCGCTCGCCCGCGTCGCCCGGTTCGTCGAGCGGCAGGGGGCCGTCCCCGGCATCCAGCTCGCTCACGCCGGGAGGAAGGCGAGCCGGGCCGTGCCCTGGGAGGGCGGCCGCGCCCTCCCGCCCGACGCCGGCGGGTGGCCGGTCGTCGGCCCGTCGCCGGTGGCGTTCGGGGACGGCTACCAGCCCCCGCGGGAGATGAGCCGGGACGACATCCGCGCCTGCGTCCGGGCGTTTGCCGAGGCGGCCGGATGGGCGGTGCGGGCCGGGTTCAAGGTGGTCGAACTCCACGCCGCCCACGGCTATCTGCTCCACTCCTTCCTGTCCCCGCTCAGCAACCGCCGGACCGACCACTACGGGGGGAGCTTCGCTCACCGCACCCGGCTCCTCTTGGAGGTGATCCGGGCGGTCCGGGCGGCCCTGCCGGACGGGCTCCCGCTGTTCGTGCGGGTGTCGGCGACGGATTGGGCGGACGGCGGGTGGGACGTGGACCAGACGGTCGAACTGGCCGCCCTGCTCCGCGGCGAGGGGGTCGATCTGGTGGACTGCTCGTCCGGCGGCCTCGTCCCGGCCGCAGCCATCCCGGTCGGGCCGGGGTATCAGGTGCCGTTCGCCCGCGCCGTCCGGGAGCGGGCCGGGGTGCCGACCGCCGCGGTGGGCCTCATCACCGACCCGCGGGCGGCGAACGAGGTCGTCACGTCCGGGGCCGCCGACCTGGTGTGCGTCGGCCGGGCGCACCTGCGGAACCCGTATTGGGCCATCGACGCACTGACCGAGATCGGGGCCGACCCGCCCTGGCCGACGCCCTACGGGTATGCCGTCCGCCGGCGATAGCAGCGATCCGTTCACCGCAGGAAGACCGTTCGGCCTCTAAGGCACCCGCGAGTGCCTACTAGCCCCGAACGCCCCAGGCGGTATGCCGAACGCTGCATCCCCGCGCCGGCCGGTCGGGTCCGGCCGGCGTGTGGGGTCGGGAGGGGTGGGGATGAGCCAGCACTTACTCGCGGGGAAGGTGGCGGTGGTCACGGGCGGCGGGACCGGCATCGGTCGGGCAACGGCCGAGGCAATGGCCGCTGCCGGGGCGAAGGTGGTGATCGGCAACCGGGACGCCGCGCTCGGCGGGCAGGCGGTGGACGCCATCAAGACGGCCGGCGGGGAAGCCGTTTTCGTTCCCACCGACGTGACGAAATCTGACCAGGTCGAGCGGCTCGTCGCCGAGGCCGTCCGGGCGTTCGGCCGGCTCGACTGCGCATTCAACAACGCCGGGTTTGAGGGAAAGACCGCCGACCTCGCGGAGCAGACGGAGGAGGACTTCGACCGGGTGGTGGCAGTCAACTTCAAGGGCGTGTTCCTGTGCATGAAGCACCAGATCGGGGCGATGCTCCGGACCGGGGGCGGGGCGGTGGTGAACAACTCGTCCATCTTCGGGCTGAACGGCTACCCCGGCTGGGCCATCTACTCGGCCACCAAGCACGCCGTCAGCGGCCTCACCAAGTCGGCCGCGCTGGAGTATGCGAAGCGGGGGGTGCGGGTGAACGCGGTCGGCCCCGGCCCGATCCTCACCCCGCTGCTCGAAAAGGGGACCGGGGCGACCCGCACTCCTACGGCGAGTTCGTTCCGATGAAGCGGATCGGCCGGCCGGAGGAGGTGGCGGCGGCGGTCGTCTGGCTGTGCTCGGACGCCGCCGGGTACGTCACCGGGCACACCCTGCCGGTGGACGGCGGCGTCTGCGCGCAGTGAGTTGACGCCGGCCCCGCCCGCTGTCATGTTCCCCCTCATGACGGCGACCGAGTTGAAGGAGACGACCCGCCTGGAGTTTTTCAGCGACGGCGTCTTCGCCATCGCCATCACCCTGCTCGGAATCGAGTTGAAGGTGCCGCCCCTCCCGCCGGAAGCCGGTGGCCGAGACTTGGCCGCCGCGCTTCTCGCCCGCTGGCCGGGGTATATGGCGTTCGTGCTGAGCTTCCTCACCATCCTGGTCATGTGGGTAAACCACCACCGGATGTTCCGCCACGTCCGGGGGGGCGACGGCTACCTGATGCTGACCAACGGCCTGCTGCTCATGCTGGTGACGGCGGTGCCGCTGCCGACGGCGATCCTGGCCGAGCACTTCCTGCACCCGAGCGCGGGGGCGGCGTGCGCGGCTTACGCCGGGTTCTACGTGCTGGTGAACGCGGCCTTCAACCTGGTGTGGTGGAGCATCGCCTACCGCCGGCGACTGCTCGCCCCGGACGTGCCGGACGCGGTGGTCCGGGCCATCGGCCGCCGGCTCGCGGTCGGCCTCCCGGCCTACCTGGTCGTCGCGGGGGTGGCGTTCATGAACGCATGGCTGGGTCTTGCCCTCTGCGCTCTGCTCTGGGTCCACTGGACGCAGCTCGACGCCACCTCGGTCGAGAAGCCGCCCGCTTGACGGCCGGCTCAGCGGCCGGACGCCATCAGCCCCACGCCGGCGACGACGAGGAGCGCCCCGAGCAGGCGAGCGGGCGTTGCCGGGTGCGGGTCTGCCCCGAGCAGCCCGAAGTGGTCGATGATACTCGACGTGATCACCTGTCCGGCGATGACCAGGGCGAAGGTGACGGCCACCCCGACCCGCGGGGCGGCGACGACCGCCGACCACAGGTAAACGACGCCGAGTAGCCCGCCCGCCCAGGCCCACCACGGGGCGGCCGCGAGGTCCGCCTTGGTCGGAGCCGGTGCGCGGGTGAGGAGGCAGTAGGCGAGTGCCGCCGCCGCCCCGACCGCGAGGGAGACGAGCGTGGCCGGCATCGGCCCACCGAGGTGGGTGCGGAGCCGCCCGTTCAAGACGACCTGGACCGCAAGTGCCGCCCCGGCGAGGAGCCCCAGGCCGATGTAGATGATGTGATTCAACCGTCCCTCCGCATGTCAGCGCAGCCCCCGGGCGTCAGCCCGTTTTCAGTTCATCGACGGAGCGGGCCGGGGGCGGGGCGGGCCGACGGACCCGACCCCGCCCGCGAGACGGCTCACCGCCGGGTCACCCGCTCGGGGTAGAGGCGGTTGATGATGTTGTAATTCACCGCCGTCCAATACTCCGACCCGGCCGGGTCGGTGAGCTGCCGCTCGGCCGCCTCGACGGCCGCGTGGTCGTCGGTCATCAGGTAGTCTTCCAGGTCCGTCACCCCGGCGAACGACATGACGGTGACGCCGTCCCACCGGCTGCCGACCGGGTGCCAGAACAGGTCGCCCTCCTTCGCCGGCCCGACGTTGTGGAGCTGGGCGTAGCGGCGAACATACTGGTGTGTGGCGGCCTTCCCGACTAACAGGTCGGCGTGCTCGTACAGCCACCGCTTCTGGAAGTCGTCCCGGGTGGTCCCGGCCGCCCGCGTGTGGACCTTGACCAGGCTCACCGGGTCGCGGTGGGTGGGGCTCGCGATCAGGATGTATTCCTTGCTGATCATGTGCGGGACGGACCGGAACATGACCTGCTCCTCGGGGACGATCTTGGCCGGGAACTTGCCCGACCCGAACGACAGGGTGAGGTCGTCGAGGGAGTGGAAGGCCATGTAGGCGAACCCGTCGTAGAGCGGCCGCTTGTACGCGGCGATCTTGCCGATGACCTTCGAGTGGAGCCGCCCTTGCTCGTCCACCGGGGCGTAGTAGGGGGGCGGAAAGTGCGAGGTGGGGCCGCCCGGCAGGCGATGGACCTGGTCATACCGGAGCATGACGGCCATGCTCTTGTCGTCCGGCCCGTCCTCGTAGGTGAACCGCATCCCGTGGACCTTCCGCCAGTATTCGTCCCACTTCTCGTAGGCCAGGTTGGGGTCCGGCTCGAACGCCAGGGCAGACGGGTCCGCGGCCGGCTCGGGGAGCGGCTTGCCGTCCCGCCCGACCACGTTGTTCGGGTCGCGGGGGCGGGCCGCCTGGGGGGTGGAGTCGGCCCGGGAGAGAAAGGCCGGGAGGACGATGAGGGGCTGGTCGGTGGCCTGGAAGGTGGTCAGATAGGGCGGCCGGAGGCCGGTAGCCGAAGCGTCTTTCTGGACAGTCATGGGTGGCTCCTCGGGGTCGGTGCGGCAGTCCGATCTGCTGCCGCGTGTCGGCGGGCAACGCGAAGGTCAAATAACGACCAGGGCGACCGGCCAGCAAGTAGGCACTCGCCGGTGCCCAAGGCACCACACGGGGAGAGACGACGACTGGAAACGTCAAGATTTCCTGCGGATTTGGCCGAGTCAACGGGCGAGGGGAATCCCACCGGTTTCGCAGACGTGAGGCGGGCCGCCGCGACAGAACGGCTATGACCGACGGGGAGCGGAGGTCCCCGTCCACGGCGAGATTAGATGAGGATGCGCTCGATCTCGTCGAGGGTGATCTCGTCGCTGGTGCGGTCGTAGAGCTTCGTCGTCCGCGGGGACTCGTGGGCGGCGATGGCCTGGGCGTTCTCGATGGTCCCGCCGTTCCCCAAGTAGGCGGTGATGCCGGTCGCCCGGAAGGTGTGGTTGCAGGTGGTGTCGGGTAGCCCGGCCGCCTTCGCCCGCCGCTTCACCATCCGCAGGGCGTCGTTCCGGGTCATCTGCCGGCCCGAGAGGAGGCCGCGGCGGGTGACGGACTGGAAGAGGGGAACCTTCTTCTCGTCGCCGACCCGGCCCGCGAGCAGGTAGGCGTCCAGGTATGCCTCGGCGGTGTGGTGGGCTGGAACCTGGTGCAGCTTCCCGCCCTTCTCCCGGAACCGGAACCACCACCGCTTCCCCTCCTGGTAGTAGTCCTCGGCCCGCAGCGACACGGCGGCCGACACCCGGGCGAAGCTGAACACCATGACCGCGATGAGCGCCCGGTCGCGGAGGCCGGACAGCTTCGCGGTGTCGATGGAGTCGAGGAGTTGGCGGGCTTGATCGGCGTCAAGGACGGGGGTCTTGCCGCGCTTGACGACGTGCATCGGCCCGCGGACGGAGGCGGCCGGGTTCGTCGCAAGCACCTGGCCGGTGACCAGCCAGTCGAAGAGCATTCTGACCGCGGCGAGGTGCTGCTTCACGGTCGGCGGCGAGCCGGGGTGCCGCTCGACGTAGGCCGCGACGTGGATCGGCTCGATGTCGATCAGGGCCAGCCCGTAGTCCTCGCACCAAGCGAAGAACGCGCCGACGGCGCGGGCGTAGGCGAGTCGGGTGTTCTCGTTGCGGATGGTGGCGGTGAAAAACTCCAGGAACCGCTTCCGGACGTGCGTGTCGGCCCGGGCAATGACCTCCGGCAGCGGCCCGCTGCCGACCTCCGCCCGCACCAACTCGGCCGCCTGACGTGTCCCGTCCCCTATCACCACTCGCTGCACCATAACGTCCTTTATGCGGCAGCGTGGGGGGTCGCGCAAGCGGCCGTCTTCCGCGGACCGGCTGCCGGCTCCCCTCTCCCGGTGAAGGAGGCCCGGTGGTGCAGCGGGCCTTTCGGAAAACACGTCAGTAGTCATCGGGCAGCAGGACGGTCGTGACGGAGCGGTCGGCCTCGGTGATCACCCAGAAGGTGTCGCCGCTCACCGAGCGGTAGACCGACAGGAGCCGTTCGCCGTCCCTCAAGGCGCGGTCGTTCGCCGCCCGGTCCTCGGCATCGACCTCGCCCCAATCGCCGGCGGCGTGCCGGCGGAGTGCGGCGAGGATGTCGGGGTGGGACAGCAGGCCGAGCGCCGCGGGCGTCGCCACCGTCTGCCCCAGGGGCACCGGCGGCCGGTTCGGAGGGGTCACGGGGCACCTCCTGGGTTACTTCTCGGCCGCGGCCGGGTGTTCATACATCCAGACCATCGCCAGGTCGGCCACCTTGGCGACGAGCGGCAGGTCCTCCCGGCCGAAGCTGGTGGAGTCCTTCCACTGGTCGTTCTTGTCCTTGTAGAGTTGGCTGATCTGGGCGTTGTAGCGCGGGCCGTTGTCCGTGTCGTTCAGCCACACCGCGGCCCGGATGCGGCCGAGGCGGATTTCGTGGACTGGCTTCTTCTGGTCGCGCGCCGGCTCGTCCCGCCGGTCGTCGCCGCGGGCCGGGGCCGCCTTCGGGGGGCCGTTCTTCGTGCTCATCGCAGGTGTCCTCTCGGGGGAAGGCAGGAACGGGGCACGGCCGGGCACGCGCCCGGCGGCCGTTCGTGCCGGGTTCGGGGCGGGGTTGGAAAACCGAGTTGCACCACCGGGTCTCCGCGCGCGGGGTGGCCCGCGGAGCCGGCAGGGTTACGTGGTTCGTGTGGTGCGGCGGAGAGAGCGGCAGGGTCTGCGGCCGAGCGACTACCACAGGTCCGGGCCGGGAATCAACCGGCCGGCGGGTGCGGTTGATTCCCGCCGGCGCGTCGTGGTAACGGTCCTGGGTCCGGTGAGTCATGCCCGGCAGGTCCTTTCCCAACGCAGTTCCCGTCGTCTTCCCCCGACCCCACGGCCGCCTCCCCGCCCGCGGCACGACCGAGAGGCCGGTGGTGCAAACACGTTTTGGTTTCTCAACTGTCCCGACCCATTCCCGCTTCGAGGACCACGCCATGACCAAGCAGACGCTCACCCGCGCGAGCGGGGAGCTGTTCCGCCGCGCGCCGGACGAATGCTTCCCGACGCTCGACGCCCTACTCGCCCACTGCCGGCGGGAGAAGGACGAGTCCGAGGACCGCTGGCACCCGCCCCGCGGCCTCGCCCCGGAGCCGACCCCCGACGGGCGGCTCGGCCTCAAGGCCGGCCCGGATGGCCCGTTCGCGCTCAACGACTGGAGCTTCGGCCAGCTCTGCGGCCTCGCCCGCGTGAGCAAGGAGACGGTCAACCGCCTCGCCCCGGCGACCGCCGCCCAGGTGTTCCGGGAGACGCTCCCGGGCGGGAACAAGCCGCTCCAGCTCCTCACCCGCGGCGAGGGGGTGCGGTCCGTCCACGGGACGGCCTACACCCGCCTCCACAACGCCGATCTGGTGGGGACGCTCAAGGACTACGCGACCGACTTCACCCCGCCCCAGGCCTGCTTCAACGGGGCGACCGGCCTCTACTGCGGGGAGCAGGACCTGTTCTGCTTCCTCATCGACCCGGCCGGGTGGGCGGAGATCGAGGGCGAATCGTTCGCCCCCGGCTTCTTCGTCTGGAACCGGTAGTCATGGTGCCTCCGTCTTCACGGGTCGTCGACCCTCAGGTGCGGTCCGCTTGAGGCGGCCGACG
>JAIEQO010000883.1 GCA_019747655.1 Gemmataceae bacterium
GGGCGGCCCCGTAGCCCCGGCGGGCGAGCCGGTCGCGGAGCAGCCCGCGGGCCCGGCTGAGCCGCCCGGACACCGTCCCGACCGGCCACCCCAGGGCGGCCGCCGCCTCGGCGTGGGTCTGCCCTTCGAGGTCGCACAGGACGACCGGCAGCCGGTACCTCTCCGGCAGCCGGGCCACCTCCTCCTGGACGACGGCGGCGAGTTCGTCGGCTTCGAGGAGGTCTTCCGGCGAGCGGGGGGACATCTCCTGGAGCGCGGGCCTCCGGCCCGCCTCCGACCCGGGCGGGCCGGAGGCCCGCGGTCCGGGAGGTGTCCCCCCGCTCGCCCTCAGCTTGAGGGCCGCATTGACCGCGACCCGGTGGAGCCACCCGCCGGCGGATGCCCCGCGGACCGACCCGGCCTTCCGGGCCAGCACCAGGAACGTGGCCTGGAAGGCGTCCTCGGCGTCGGCCGGGGTGCGGGACACCCGCCGGCAGGCGGCCCAGACGGCGTCCGCGTGCCGGCGGACGACCAGCTCCAGGGCGGCCGGGTCGCGGCCGCGGGTGTAACGCCCCAGCAGCTCGGCGTCCGGGACGTGGTCCCCGGCCGGCGGGAGGCGGTTCAGCAGGTGGAACGGGAACCGGCGGGCCATGAGCGGGTCCGGAGCGGGCGGGCCTCACCCATCCTGATCCGGACCGCCGCCCGGGTCATACACGGAAATGGGAAAAGTTGGCGAAGTGGCCAGGCGGCCGGAACTCTGATGTCCGCACCCCCGCGGGGCGGACCGTCAGGCCATGACGAGCCCGTCGGTCGGGTGCAGGGTCAGGTAGTCCCGGACCTCCAACTGCATCCGATCGAGTTCGGCGATGAACCCGGCCGCCGACGCCCGGTAGGTGGCCGGGTTCGGCTCCGTCCGGCGGAGGTGCAACACCTGCCGTTGGAACCAGGCGATCCGGTCGAGCGTGGCCTGCAACTCGGCGTCGTCGGCGATCATGGCGACCCCGGCACGATCTCGATGATGCCCCGCAGCCCGCCCCCGCGGCGGACCTGCCAGTACTCTACCATCGCCTGCTCGCCGCCGAAAGCCCCGGACCGAGTCGCCCAGAAGACGCTCGCGCCCAGGAGGGCGTCGGCCTCGGCGTGGTTGAACACCACCGCCGTCGTCCGCGGGAGGGCCGACACGTCGAACCGGTCGTCCATGACCAGGACGATGTCGATGTCACGCGGGTTCGGCTCGGCCGTGACGAACGACCCGAACACCACGAACCGGACGACGTGCCCGGTCGAGGCGGCGAGGTGGTAGATGTGGTCGAGCCGCCGGGCCGCGACCTGCCGTCGGGGCGTGCCACCGCCGAATCGGTCCAAAGCCTCGGCCAGCGTCGCCGGGTACACCCCGGGCGGCAGGTCGCCGTCGGGGCCGAACGGCGGGAGGGTCACACCCGTACCTCCGGCCCGGGGCGCTCACCCGACCGGCCACCGTAGGCCAGCACCGCCGGCAGGTCGTCCTCTTCCAGGTCCTCGTAGTCGGCGAGGATGTCGGCCGGCGTCATGCCGCTACTCAGCAGGTCCAACAGCACCTCCACCGGGTAGCGGAGGCCCCGGACGCACGGCTTGCCGTGGCAGACGGCCGGGTCGATGGTGATGCGGGCCAGGAGCGGGTCCATGTCCCCATCCTACGACCCCGGCGGACGGCCTACCTCCCGCCCGGCACGTCCTGCGTGGTCAGCGTCCCGTCCGGGTGGGCCACGATCAGCCGGCCGGCGGGCGTGACCACGAACGCCTCCACCCCGCCCGGCGGGGCCACCCGCCCGACCTCCTTCAGGGTCGCCGCGTCCCAGACCCGGAGGTGTTGGGCCGTCCGGTCGTTCCCGGGCGGGGTGTACCGGAAGACGAACCGCCCGCCGTCCGGGGTGAAGAGCAGGTCGTCGAGGTGGGTCCAGGGCGTGAGACCGGCCGGCCGCGAGGCGAGCTTCGTGACCTTGTCGCCGACCTCCCACACCGCGACCACCTCGCCCTTGCGGTCGTAGGTGACGAGTCGCCGGCCGTCCGGGCTGAACCCGCACGGGATCGGACAGGTCGTCGGCTGCGGCAGACAATCGGTGTCGGTCGACGCCGGGTGCCGCTCGACCACCCGCCAATCCGCACCCGCGTCGGTCCGGCGGACGGCGAAGGCCGTCCCGCCGCCCAGGGCCAGCCACCGCCCGTCCGGCGACAGGATCAGCCGGCCCCACGCCCCGGCCGCGGCCGGAACCTTGATCGTCCGCGTCACCTTCGCGGTCGGCACCTCGACCCGGTCGATCTCACCCGCCGACCGGCCCACCCAGGCCCCGCCGTCCCGGTCGAACCCGAGGACCGCGGGCCGCGAGGACTGGCCCGCCTCCCGCTTCGGGGCCGGCTCGGCGTGGACCTCCTTCCCGGTCGCCGCGTCCCAGACCACGAGCTGCCAGTCGTCCTGTGCCCCGCGGACCCCGACCGCCCACTTGCCGTCCGGCGACGGGAACCCGTCGGCCCCCTTGTCGCGGTCCGCGTACAGGTCGGCGGAGGTGCCGGCGGACAGGTCGAACGCCCGGACCGTTGACCCGGCCGTACCCCAGGTGCTGACGACCAGCCGGTGGCCGTCGGCCGACAGGCGGAAGCCTGGGACGAGCGGGCCGTCCCGAGGCGGGTCGGCCGGCCGCCAGCGGTCGGGGAGTTTGGGGCCGGCGCCGGGGGCGGCGCGGAGGTTGGTCCGGGTGGCCGGGGCAGAGTCTTCGATGCCCCGGGTGATCTCAGGCCGGGGCGTCGAAGACTCTGCCCCGGCCACCCAAGCGAGTGCGCCGCCGGTGGCAGTCAGAGCAAGGAGGGAAAGCGGGCGGAGCATGTCGAACCCCCGGAACGGTCACGACCCGGCCTGCCGGTATCGTGCCCGACGCCGCGGGGCCGAGCAATGGCTCTCGGCCCGATCGTTACACCGCCGTTTCAGTCCTTCAGAGCCGCCTTCGCCTCCTTCATCGCGGCGACCGCCCCGCCCGGGTTCATCGCCGGTTGGCCCTCCGGCACGTCCCCGGCCGGCGACTGGAGCACCGACACCGGCGGGGCCGCCCCCAACTCCCGCTTCTTCAGGTAGCGGTAGTACCGGTACAACCCGTACCCGACGAGCGGCACCACGGCGAACCAGATCGCCTGGTAGCCGACCCGGTGGACGAGGTCCAGGACGAACGACCCGCCGAAGAACAGGGCCCCGACCCCGACCACCGCGTACACCAGGTCGGCCAGCAGGAACTTGACGAACGAGTACCGGGCCGCCCCGGCGATCAGGAAGATGCCGGTCCGCAGGGGCGGCATGAACCGGGCCATCACCAGCAGCTTCATCCCGTGGTTGTGGAACCGCCCTTCGAGCCGCTGCCGCCGCTCGGCGCTGAGCACCTTCTGGACCCACCGGAACTCGAACAGCCGCGGCCCGAACTGCCGCCCGACCCCGTACAGGACGCAATCGGCGGCCACGATCCCGACCCCGCAGGCCAGCCAGCAGAACGGCCACAACGCCTCCGGGTGGAGGGCGTGGACCCCGGCCGCGTACAGGATGCCGGCTTCCTCCGGCACCGGCGGCAGCCCGATCCCGGTGAAGAACAGCCAGAGGAAGATCGAACCGTACCAGTACAGGGCGTCGGTCGTCACGGCCGGCTCCTCGGCGGGGAGGGGAACCGTGCGGCGGGATGCACGTCGCGTTCCGTGACGGTCCTGTTCGCCGGGATGATGCCGAAACCGCGGCCGGTCAACGGGTTCAATCGGAACGGCCGGGAAGATGAGGGCAAAGAGTTTGGTCTGACGGTTTTTCTTCAATTCGAGTTATTCTGGTTCAGACGTGGGGTGTGCATACCGCCAGAAACAGCAGCCCGTCTGCATCCGCGGCCTGGTGACGCGGTTCTCCGTCGGGGGAATCCGGTTGAGGGTGATGGGCCGACCGGCTATCGTATAAGCGTCGCTCGTGCGTGAACCCGCCCGACGCCGGACCGGCCCGCCGCGGTCCCGGTCCCGCCGCCGCTGAATCCCCGACCGCCCGCCCGAACTCGAATACTCTTAACCGGATACCCGACCCGAACCCGCCGGGGCGTTCCCGATGATGCTCCCCCAAACCGGACCGGCCGTCCTCGTCGCCCTCCTGGCCGCCGTCCTCTACCCGCTCCCGCGGCCGGCCGCGGCCGAAGAGGAGGCCGCCCCCGCGAAGGCGGGCAAGGTCGAGTACAACCGGGACGTGCGGCCGATCCTGGCCGAGAACTGCTTCGCCTGCCACGGGGCCGACAGCGCCGCCCGCAAGGCCGACCTCCGGCTCGACCGCCGGGACGATGCCGTGGCGAGCGGCGCGATCGTCCCCGGCAAGCCGGCCGACAGCCCGCTGGTCGACCGCATTCACTCGGCCGAGTCGTCGGAGGTGATGCCGCCGCCGAAGACGAAAAAGTCGCTGACCGCCGCCCAGAAGGACACCCTGAAGCGGTGGGTCGAGCAGGGGGCCGAGTACCAGCCGCACTGGGCGTTCATCGCCCCCAAGCGGCCGGCCGTCCCGGCGTTCGCGGACGACCCGAAGGCGAAGGCCTGGGTCCGGACGCCGGTCGACGCCTTCGTGTACGCCAAGCTCAAGGAGGCCGGGCTGACCCCCGCCCCCGAGGCCGACCGCCGGACCCTGGCCCGGCGGCTCTCCCTCGACCTCGTCGGCCTACCCCCCGACCCGGCCGAGGTCGAGGCGTTCGTGAACGACAAGTCGCCGGACTACTACGAGCGGTACGTCGACAAGCTGATGGCCACGCCCCAGTGGGGCGAGCACCGCGGCCGGGCCTGGCTCGACGCCGCCCGGTACGCCGACACCCACGGCATCCACTTCGACAACTTCCGCGAGGTCTGGGCGTACCGCGACTGGGTCATCGCCGCCTTCAACGCCAACAAGCCGTTCGACCGGTTCACCGTTGAGCAGCTCGCCGGCGACCTCCTCCCGAACCCCTCCCTCGACCAGCAGGTCGCCTCCGGGTTCAACCGGATGAACATCACCACCAACGAGGGCGGGGCGATCAACGAGGAGTACCTCGTCCTGTACGCCCGGGACCGGACCGAGACCACCTCGGCCGTGTGGATGGGACTGACCGCCGGGTGCGCCGTCTGCCACGACCACAAGTACGACCCGATCAGCCAGAAGGACTTCTACAGCCTGTCCGCGTTCTTCAACAACACGACCCAGAACGCGATGGACGGGAACATCCACAACACCCCGCCGGTGGTCCCGGTGCCGAAGCCGGAGGACCGGCCGCGGGCCGCGGCCCTGGCGAAGGAGGTCGCCGCCGCGAAGGAGAAGCTCGACGCCCGCAAGGCGGCCGCCCGGGCCGACTTCGACGGGTGGCTGACGACCGCCAAAGCGGCCGACTACGACACCCGCCCGTCGGCCGCCGGGCTGGCCTTCCACGCCCCCCTGACCGAGCGGGGCGGGAAGCTGCTCGGCCTGCACGTCGGGGATGACTACCGCACGGCCGGGTTCGACGGCGGGTACGACTGGTCGGTCGAGCGCCGCAAGGGCGAGAAGGCGTTCACCGTCCGCTCGGGCGACACGGTCGCCCTGCCGGACGTGGGCGACTTCGACCGCGACCGGCCGTTCGCCGTCTCCGCCTGGGTGCAACTGACCAAGCGGGGGACGACCGGGTCGATCGTGGCCCGGATGGACGAGGGGAACGGCCACCGCGGCTGGGACCTGTGGCTCCAGAACGACCGGGTCGGCAGCCACCTGATCCACACCTGGAACGAGGACGCCCTGAAGGTGGTGGCCAAGAACCCGCTGCCGACCGCGAAGTGGGTCCACGTCGCCGTCACCTACGACGGCAGCGGCAAGGCGGCCGGGACCAAGGTGTACTACGACGGCGTCCCCCAGCCGACCGACGTGGAGGCCGACAGCCTGAAATCCACCACCCGGACGGCGGTGCCGTTCAAGCTCGGCCAGCGGCACACCACCGCCCGGGTGAACGGCGTGGCCCTCGAAGACCTGCGGGTGTACGACCGGACCGTCACCGAGACCGACGCGAAGAACCTGGCCGGGAACCGGCGGACGTTCGACCTCCTGGCGAAGGGCGACAAGCGGACGGCTGCGGAGGCCGACGAGCTGTTCGCCTGGTGGCTGGCCGGCCAGGACAAGCCGACTCAGGAGCTGGCCGCGGCGGTCAAGAAGCTCCAGGACGAGGAGGCGGCGATCAAGGGCCGGGGGACGGTCGCCCACGTGATGAGCGAGAAGGGGGGCGAGCCGACCGCCCACGTCCTGTTCCGCGGCGACTACGACAAGCGGCGGGACCCGGTCAAGGCCGACACCCCGAAGTCGCTCCCGCCGATGGGCCAGGACCTGCCGCGGAACCGGCTCGGGCTGGCCGAGTGGCTGCTCGCCCCGGGCCACCCGCTGACCACCCGGGTGACGGTCAACCGGTTCTGGCAGGAGCTGTACGGGAGCGGGCTGGTCAAGACGAGCGGCGACTTCGGGATCAGCGGCGAGCTGCCCAGCCACCCGGAGCTGCTCGACTGGCTGGCCCTCGACTTCCGCACCGACTGGGACGTGAAGCGGTTCTTCAAGCTGCTCGTCACCTCGGCGGCCTACCGGCAGGCGGCCGTCGCCACCCCGGAGAAGCTGGCGAAGGACCGGGACAACACGCTACTCAGCCGCGGGCCGCGGTTCCGGATGGACGCCGAGATGGTCCGGGACTACGCCCTGTCGGCGAGCGGCCTACTGGTCAAGAAGATCGGCGGGCCGAGCGTCAAGCCGTACCAGCCGACCGGGGTGTGGGAGGCGGTGGCGATGATCGGCAGCAACACCCGGGACTACAAGCCGGACGCCGGCGAGAACCTGTACCGGCGGAGCATGTACACGTTCTGGAAGCGGTCCGCCCCGCCGGCCTCGATGGAGGTGCTCAACGCCCCGAACCGGGAGACGTGTACCGTCCGGCGGGAGCGGACTAACACCCCGCTCCAGGCGCTCCTGACGCTCAACGACGTGCAGTACGTCGAGGCGGCCCGGGTGCTGGCCGAGGCGGCGATGAAGGCGGCGAAGGACGACGCCGGCCGGCTCGACTTCCTGGCGAAGAAGCTCCTGGCCCGGCCGTTCCGCCCGGCCGAGGCCGAGGTGGTGACGGCGACCCTGGCCGACCTGCGGGCCCACTACAAGGCCGCGCCGGAAGACGCCAAGAAGCTGATCGCCTTCGGCGAGCGGAAGGCGGACGAGAAGCTCGACCCGGCCGAGTTGGCGGCCTGGGCGATGCTGACGAACCAGTTACTCAACCTGGACGAGGTGTTGAACAAGTAATGCATTGGCCGCGTTTGATATCACAATTTGTGATATCATACGCGGCCTGAAGTCGTTGTCCAGTAAATGGTTGCCAACTTGATATCGCAATTTGCGATATCAAGCTGATTTGAAGGACGCCCATGCCCCCGAAGCGGACGACCGGCGAACTCGCCGTGATCATTGAGTCCCGCATCCACCTCGTGCGCGGGCAACGGGTTATGCTCGATTCGGACTTGGCCGAGTTGTACGGCGTTCCGACGATGCGGCTCAACGAACAGGTCAGCCGGAACCGCGACAGGTTCCCAGAGGACTTCGCGTTTCAGCTTACGACGCACGAGCTTACGGATTTGATGTCACAGATTGTGACATCAAGTCCGGGCTACGGCGGACGCCGCAAGCCGCCCTGGGCGTTCACCGAACACGGCGTCGCCATGCTCTCGGGCGTCCTCCGCTCACCGACTGCCGTGCGGGTGAATATCGCCATCATCCGGGCCTTCGTCCGGATGCGGCGGCTGTTCGCCGTGCCCGGTGATCTGATCACCAAGATCAAGGAGTTGGCCGAGACGGTCCAGCTCCACGATCGGCAGATCAAGGCCATCACTGACCTGCTCCAGAAGATGATGGAGCCTCCGGCCCCGCCGGCCCGGCGGATCGGGTTCGTCCAGACCGACCACGCCAAGAACTCCCCCGAGGCCAAACGATGACCCCGATCCACGAGCACGCCCTTTCCCGAACCCGCCGGCAGTTCTTCGCCGGGACGGGCCTCTCCCTCGGCACCGCCGCCCTGTCCACCCTGCTCGGGCAAACCGCCCGGGCCTTGGAGGGCGGCGCCAAGACCGGCATCGGGGCCGCCCTGCCGGAGACCCACTTTCCGGCCAAGTGCAAGAACATCATCTACCTGCACATGGTCGGCGGCCCGGCCCAGATGGACCTGTACGACTACAAGCCGCGGATGGGCGAGTTCTACGACAAGGACCTGCCGGACAGCGTCCGGATGGGCCAGCGGCTGACCACCATGACCAGCGGCCAGGCCCGGTTCCCGATCGCCCCCAGCAAGTACAAGTTCGAGCAGCGGGGCAAGTGCGGGATGTGGATCAGCGAGATGCTGCCGCACACCGCCAAGATGGTCGACGACCTGTGCTTCGTCCGCAGCATGCACACCGACGCCATCAACCACGAGCCGGCCATCACCTTCATGCAGACCGGCAACCAGGTCACGGGCCGCCCGTGCCTCGGGGCGTGGGCCAGCTACGGGCTGGGCAGCCTGAACCAGAACCTCCCCACCTTCGCGGTCATGGTCGCCAAGCCGTCCAACGAGGAGCAGGTCCAGGCCATCTCGGCCCGGCTGTGGCAGTCGGGCTACCTCCCCGGCGAGCACGCGGCGGTCAGCTTCCGGGCGGCCGGCGACCCGATCCTGTACATCAACAACCCGCCGGGTGTCAGCACCGAGGTCCGCCGCAAGACCCTCGACGGCCTGGACAAGCTGAACCGGATGACCCACGACGCGGTCGGCGACCCGGAGACCCTGACCCGGATCAAGCAGTACGAGATGGCCTTCCGGATGCAGGCCAGCGTGCCGGAGTTGGCCGACCTGTCCAAAGAGGACGTCAAGACGTTCGAGCTGTACGGGCCGGACGCCAAGAAGCCCGGCACGTTCGCCAACACCGTCCTGACCGCCCGCCGGCTGGTCGAGAAGGGCGTCCGGTTCGTGCAGGTCTACCACAACAACTGGGACCACCACGGCAACCTCGCGGGCCGGATGCCGGACCAGTGTAAGGACGTGGACCAGCCGTGCTGGGGCCTCATCCAGGACCTGAAGCGGAAGGGGCTGTTCGACTCGACGCTGGTGATCTGGGGCGGGGAGTTCGGCCGGACGATCTACAGCCAGGGCGGGCTGTCCAAGACGAACTACGGCCGCGACCACCACCCGCGGTGCTTTACGATGTGGATGGCCGGCGGCGGGGCGAAGGGCGGGGTGATCCACGGCGAGACCGACGACTTCAGCTACAACATCGTCAAGGACCCGGTCAGCGTCCACGACTTCCACGCGACGATCCTGCACCTGCTCGGGATCGACCACGAGCGGTTCACCTTCCGCCACCAGGGCCTCGACCAGAAGCTCACCGGGGTCGAGAAGGCCAACGTGGTCAAGGCCTTGATCGGGTAGATGCCGAGGAGGATTCACCACAGAGTCACAGAGGGCACCGAGCAGACGAAGACGGAGGAGAGATTTCATTCATGGTTCGACTCTGGTCTGCTCCGTGGTCTCTGTGACTCTGTGGTTCACTCCTCGGTTTTCCGGCTTCCCCGTTGCCCTCCGCCGGCGCACAATGGCGGAATCTCGCGTTCCCCGCCCGCACCCACCCCACCGGAACCCGTCCATGCACCCCGCCTCCCGCCGGACATTCCTGAAGGCCTCGACCGCGGCCGTCGCCGCCCCGGCGCTGTACACCGCCGGCGTCCACGCGGCCGGCGGCGACACCCTCCGCGTCGGCCTCGTCGGTTGCGGCGGCCGGGGCACCGGGGCGGCCGTCAACGCCCTCCAGGCCGACCCGAACGTCAAGCTGGTCGCCATGTGCGACGCCTTCATGGACCGGCTCCAGGGGAGCCTGGCCGAGCTGCGGAACGTGAAGGCCGCGGCCGGGAAGATCGACGTCACCCCGGACCGCTGTTTCGACGGGTTCGACGGGTACAAGAAGCTGCTCGGCTGCGGGGTGGACGTAGTCCTGCTCTGCACCCCGCCCGGGTTCCGGCCGCAGCACCTGCGGGAGGCGGTCGACGCCGGCAAGCACGTCTTCTGCGAGAAGCCGGTGGCCGTCGACCCGACCGGGGTGCGGTCCGTCATCGAGACGGCCAAGCTGGCGAGGGAGAAGAACCTCGGCCTCTGCTCCGGGTTCTGCTTCCGGTACGAGCAGGGCAAGCGGGAGACGGTCAAGCGGATCCACGGCGGGGCGATCGGCGACGTGCTGGCCATGCACATCACCTACCTGACCGGCCCGCTCTGGTTCCGCAAGGAGCGGGAGGCGTGCGGCTCGGACATGGAGTACCAGATGCGGAACTGGTACTACTACACCTGGCTGTGCGGCGACTTCATCGTCGAGCAGCACTGCCACAACTTCGACAAGGCCAACTGGGTGTTCGGCGGCGAGATGCCGGTCGCCTGCACCGTGGTCGGCGGCCGGCAGGTCCGGACCGACCCGAAGTACGGCCAGATTTACGACCACTTCGCCGCCACCTTCGAGTTCAAGAACGGCGCCCGGCTGACCTCGGCCTGCCGGCAGATGCCCGGCTGCTCGGGCGACGTGAACGACTACGTCATCGGGTCGAAGGGGAACGCCCACCTGATGAAGCACCGGGTCGCCCCGGCCGGCGGCGGGGCCTGGGAGTACGGCGGCGAGGACAAGGACAAGAGCATGTACGACGTGGAGCACGACGAGCTGTTCGCCTCGATCCGGGCCGGCAAGCCGATCAACGACGGGGAAACGGCCGCCCACAGCACGATGCTGGCGATCCTGGCCCGGGAGTCGGCCTACTCCGGCAAGCGGCTGACCTGGAAGCAGATGATGGAGTCGAAGCTGGACCTCCGCCCGGCCGAGTACGCCTGGGGGCCGCTGCCCACCCCGGTCGTCCCGACCCCCGGCGTCTACGTCATGGGCTGACCCTCCCCACCCCGCCCGAGGACCGCGTCATGACCCGTCCGCTCGGCCGCCGGGAGTTCCTGAAGGTGTCGGCGGCCGTCTCGGCCGCGGTCGTCGCCGGCCCGATCGCGTTGGCCGACGAGAAGAAGCCGAGGCTCAAGAAGGCCGTCAAGTACAGCATGGTCGGGATCGAGGGGTCCCACCGCGAGAAGCTGGAGCTGGTCAAGAAGTGCGGGTTCCTGGGCGTCGAGATCGACAGCCCCGGCACGGCCAAGCTCGACGAGCTGGTCGAGGCCAGCAAGGCCACCGGCGTCGCCGTCCACGGGGTCATCGACTCGGTCCACTGGAACAAGACGCACGCCCTGTCGCACCCGGACCCGGCCGTCCGGGCGAGGGGGCTGGCGGCCCTCGAAGGGGCCCTGCGGGACGCCAAGACGGTCGGGGCCGACACCGTCCTCCTCGTCCCCGGGGTGGTGCGGGAGGAGGAGTTCGAGGGGAAGAAGCAACCCGTCACGTACGACGAGTGCTACGAGCGGTCGCAGGCCGAGGTCAAGAAGGCCCTGCCGACGGCCGAGAAGACCGGGGTGAAGATCGCCATCGAGGTCGTCTGGAACGGGTTCATCACCAAGCCCGAGCAGATGGTCCGGTACGTCGACGACTTCAAGAGCCCGTGGGTGGCGGCGTACTTCGACCCGTCGAACGTGGTCAAGTTCGGCGTCCCGCCGGCCGAGTGGATTCGCACCCTCGGCAAGCGGATGGCGAAGTTCGACCTGAAGGGGTATAGCAAGACGCGGGAGTGGGTGGCGATCGGCGAGGGGGACGAGGACTGGCCGGAGGTGCTGAAGGCCCTCGGCGAGGTCGGGTACGACGGCTGGGCCACGGCCGAGGTCGGCGGCGGGGGCGAGGACGTACTCCGGAAGGTCAAGGCCCAGATGGACAAGGTGCTGGGAGTGTAGAAAACCGGCCGCACGATGGACGCGCAGAGAAGACACGATCAGAACGAAACATGAATTTTGTCTTGATCGTGTCTTCTCTGCGCGTTCATCGTGCGGCTGTCTCTGCCGAACCTACCGCCACCGGAAGAGCTTGAGCGCCAGCACGAAGCAGATCACCCCGGTCGGCCCTAGGATCAGCGCCGGCCGGACCACCGCCTCCCACCCGGCCCCGTCGTTCATCACCGCCCGCAGGCCGTTCAAGAGCGGCGTCAGGGGCAGCGCCTGGATGACCGGCTGGGCCCACTCCGGGAACTTCTCGGCCGAGAAGAACACCCCGCAGAACAGGTACATCGGCAGCATCACCGCGTTCATCAACCCGCTCACCGTCTCGATCGTCTTCGCCCGGCACGCCACCAAGAGCCCGATCCCCGCGAAGCAGAGCCCGCCCAGGGCGTTCAGGGCCAGGAACGCCCCGAAGTCCCCCCTCACCCGGATGCCGAACACCAGGTAGCCGAACGCCACCAGCATCCCCACCTCGACCAGCGTGAACACCAGCCGGCTGAACATCAGGCTCAGCAGGAAGTCGCTCCGCCGCATCGGGGTGGCCAGGTAGCGCTTCAGGAGCTTCCGCACCCGCATGTCCACCGTCACGAACCCGACGCCCCACAGCCCGCCGCCCATCAGGTTGGTGCCGATCAGCCCGGGGACGAGGAAGTCGATGTATCGGCCGCCCGGCTCGTCGATCGTCGCATCGGCCGGTTTCGGCAGGTCCGGCACCCGGGCCCGGATCACGACCGTCTCGACCGCGCTGCGGGCCAGGACCGACTCCGGCCGGTTCGGCTCGGTCAGGTACTCGGCCGGGACCTTGCCGTCCGACGCCGGGGTGACGACGAGGTCGGTCTTGGCCGTCCGCAGCCGGTTCCGGGTCGCCTCGCCGGTGTCGACGGTGATCTTCAGCCGCTCGTCGGCCGCCAGCGCGACCCGGAGCGACTCGGCCGCGGCCGCCCCGCCCGGCCCGTCCGACCGGATGTCGACCGAGATCTGCTCGACCGGCCGGTTCTTGAACGCCAGGCCCAGGATGCCCGCCATGAACAGCGGGAACCCGTACACCCAGAACACGGCCGCCGGCTCGCGGATGAACTCCCGGAACCGGGCCAGGGTCAGATTCCAGAGGGGATTCATAGCTTCTCGGGAGTTTCGAGTCTGAAGTTTCGAGTTTCAAGTTTCGTCGCCGAGTTTCGACCACGGACCGAATAGTGGCGGACCGACCGATTGAACTCGAAACTTCAGACTCGAAACTCGAAACTATTCGGAGTCGCGGAGGTGGCGGCCGGTCAGGGTGACGAACACGTCCTCGAGGGTGGCCGTCCGGGTGGTCAGCCCGGCCAGCGGGACGTGGTGCGACCGGAGCAGGTCCATCAGGGCCGGGATGGCGGCCGCCGGCTCGGCCACCGCCAGGGCGTACCCGCCGGCCTCCTCCCGGACGGCCTGGACCGACGGCAGCCGGTCGAGGGCCGACCGCACGACCGCGGGCAACTCGCCGCCTGCGGTGAACTCGACGACGTGCTCCCCGCCGACCCCGGCGATCAACTCCTTCGGGGTGCCCAGGGCGATCACCTTGCCCTTGTCGATCACCGCCACCCGGTCGCACAGCCGCTCGGCCTCGTCCATGTAGTGCGTCGTGATCACCACCGTCCGGCCGCGGGCCTGCAACGCCCGGATCACGTCCCAGAGCTGCCGGCGGGACTGCGGGTCGAGCCCGGTCGTCGGCTCGTCCAGGAAGAGCAGGTCCGGGTCGCCGACCAGGGCGGCCGCGACCGCCAGCCGCTGCTTCTGCCCGCCGGACAGCTTGTCCACGTACGACCGGGCCTTCTCCCCGAGCGACACCTGCTCGATCGCCTCCTCCGGCGACAGCCCGGACGGGTAGAACGACCGGAACAGGACGAGGGTTTCCCGGACGGTCAGCTTGTCGGCGAACCGGGTCTCCTGCAGCGAGATGCCGATCCGCCGGCGGATGGCCGCGTCGTCGGAGGCCCACCGCATGCCGAGGACCTCGACCTCGCCGGAGGTGGCGTCGAGCAGCCCCTCAATGATCTCCAGCGTCGTCGTCTTCCCGGCCCCGTTCGGGCCGAGCAGCCCGAAGCACTCGCCGGCCCCGACCTCCAGGTCGAGCCCGCGGACGGCCTCGACCGGCGGCCGGCCGGGGTACGTCTTTGCCAGGTTGCGGCAGCGGATGGCGACGGTCATGGGGGGAGATTGTAGCGACCGCCCCGGGGGGCGAAATGTCCGTAGCTGCGATCGGGAAGGGACACCCGGCCGGCGGCCGGGTTCACGGCTCGCCGATGCTCGGCGGGGCCTTCTCCCGAAGCCGCGGCTCGATCAACACTTTGGCGATGAGGGTCACGAGGGCCAAGAGCGTCAGGACCGAGGCCAGCCCGAACGCGGCCGGGGTGTTGTACTCCTGGAACAACTTCTCCACCCGCAAGGGCATGGTGTCGGTCCGCCCGCCGATCCGGCCGGAGACAACGTACACGGCCCCGAACTCGCCCATCGCCCGGGCGTTGCACAGGATGACGCCGTAGAGCAGGGCCCACTTGATGTTCGGCAGGGTGATCCGCCAGAACAGCTCCCACCCGCTCGCCCCCAGGCTACGGGCGGCCAACTCCTCTTCCGGCCCGATCGCCTCCAAAACCGGGATCAGCTCCCGGGCGACGAACGGGAAGGTCACGAATGCGGTGGCCAACACCAGCCCCGGCGGGGCGAAGAGCACTTGGTAGCCGTGGGCCCGCAGCCACTCCCCGGCCGGGGCGTTGAGCCCGAAGAGCAGCACGAACACCAGCCCGGCCACGACCGGCGAGACCGAGAACGGCAGGTCGATCAGGGTGACGAGGACGCCCCGACCGGGGAACCGGAACCGGGCGATCACCCACGCGGCGGCGATCCCGAACGCGACGTTCAGCCCGACCGCCACCGGGGCCACCATCAGGGTCAGGAAGATCGCGTGCCGGGTGTCCGGGTCGGCGGTCAGGTTGTGCCAGTAGGCCCCCAGGCCGTTGGCCAGGGCGTGGTGGAAGACGGCCACCAGCGGCAGCCCGACCAGCCCGCCGACGATCAAGACGGTCAGCCCGACGAGCACCGCCCGGACGTACCACGGGTCCGTCCCGCGTCCGGGCGGGCGGGGGGCGTGAGCCCCCTGTTCGATGAGCACACCGGGGGGCTCACGCCCCCCGCCCGCCGGTAGAAGGGTGTCAGCCGCCATGCCGTTGGGTCCACCGTTCGAGCAGGTTGATGACGGCCAGCAGGACGAACGACAGGGCCAGGAGTACCACCGCGATGGCCGCCGCCTCGGCGTAGGAATACTCCTCCAGCCGGGAGACGATCAGGACGGCCGCGATCTCGGTCTTGTACGGAATGTTGCTGGAGACGAAGATCACCGACCCGTACTCGCCGAGGCCCCGGGCGAAGGCCAGGGCGAACCCGGTCAGGGCCGGCGGGATCAGGGTCGGCAGGAGCACCCGCCGGAACGCCTGCCAGCGGCCGGCCCCGAGCACCGCCGCCGCCTCCTCGACCTCGGCGTCCAGGTCCGCCAGCACCGGCTGGACCGTCCGGACGACGAAAGGGAAGCCGGTGAAGATCAGCACCAGGACGATGCCGGACTCGGTGTACGCGACCTTGATGCCCAGCGGGTCGAGGTACTGGCCGACCCACCCGTTCGGGGCGTACAGGCTGGCGTACACCAGCCCGGCCACGGCCGTCGGCAGGGCCAGCGGCACGTCCACCAAGGCGTCCACCAGCCGCTTGAACGGGAAGTCGTACCGCACCAGGGTCCAGGCCACGACCAGCCCGAGAGCCACGTTCACGGCCGCCGCGACGAGCGCGGTGGTGAAGCTCAGGGCGTAGGCGGCCCGAGCCCGGTCGCTCCACGCGGCCGCGAGGAATTCCGCCGGCGACAGCGAGGCGGCCTTCAATACGCACGCGGCCAGCGGGATCAGGACGATCGCGCTGAGGTAGAAGACCGTGTACCCCAGGCCGAGGCCGAACCCCGGCAGCGCCCGCCGGCTCACCCCGCTGCCCACGCGAATGCCCCCGGAGAAAGACACAGCCGCACGATCGAAGCAAGGATCAAAACGATTCGGATGAACAATTCTGTCTTGATCCGGTTCTCATCGTGCGGCTAGTTCTTCGCCTTCGCGGAGTACAGCCGGTCGAACTCGGCCCCCTCGGCGAAGTACGTCTTCTGGATGTCGTCCCACTTCCCGGACGGCACCAGGGTCGTGGCCCGGCGGAGGTCCATGTCCGGGAAGTGGTCGCGGTGGCGGGCGAACACGGCCGGGTCGGTCGGCCGGTGGTGGTGCCGGGCGATCACCTCTTGGGCCGGGGGGGTGTAGAGGAAGGCCATGTACGCCTCGGCCGCGGCCCGCGTTCCCTTGCGGTCCACGTTCCGGTCCACCACCGCCACGTGCGGCTCGGCCAGGACGCTCAGCGGCTTCTCGCCCGGCCGTCCGGGGTAGACGACCTGCAGCGCCCCGCCGGCCTCGGCCACTTCGAGCCGCGCCTCGTTCTCCCAGGTCAGGTGGACGTCGCCGATCCCCTTCTGGGCGAACGTCATCGTCGCCCCGCGGGCGGCCGGGTCGAGGACCGGCACCCGGGTGTACACCCCGCGGACGAACTCGCGGGCCCGGGCGTCCGTCCCGCCCCGCCACACCACCGACCCCCACAGGGCCAGGAAGCTCCACCGCCCGTTGCCCGAGGTCTTCGGGTTCGGGGTGACGACGGCCACGTCGTCCCGGGCCAGGTCGGCCCAGTCGCGGACGCCCTTCGGGTTCCCGTTGCGGACCACGAAGACGATGGTGGAGGTGTACGGCAACGACCGGTTCGGCAGCCGGTCCTCCCAGCCCGGGTTGATGAGCCCGGCCTTGCGGACGGCGTCGGTGTCGGTCCACAGGGCCAGGGTGATGACGTCGGCTTCGAGGCCGTCGACCACCGCCCGGGCCTGGCTCCCGGACCCGCCGTGGGCCTGCAGAACGGACAGCCGGGTACCGTGCTTCTCGTCGTGTTCGCGGACGAAGGCGGCGTTCAGGTCGCGCCAGAGTTCGCGGGTCGGGTCGCAGGCGACGTTAAGTAATTCGCCGCCTTCCTTCGGGCGGACGACGCCGGCCGAGATGACCCAGGCGGCCGCCCCGAGGATGTAAGCGGCCGCCACGGCGAAGACCAGTTTCGCCCACACGCGGCAATCCCTCGTAAATAGCCAATCAAGTTTGTCGAGTTAATAATGTATTTGCCCGAGAACTGGAGTCAACTCCCGCTACAAATAGCCGGGGCGGGCCGACCGGCCCGCCCGAGGTCGCACCTCCCGTACGGAAGTCGAACCGTTACACGAGTTCCGGCATCACGACGCCCTCGGCCAGGTGCTGCGGCCGGCCGGTCGGGTCGTTCACCGTGGTGGTCATCGGGTCGAGCCCGAGGGCGTGGTACAGTGTGGCGAACACGTCGCCGAACGGCGTCGGGCGGTCCTTGGCGTTGCCGCCGAGCCGGTCGGTCGAGCCGATCGCCTGCCCGGTCTTGAGCCCGCCGCCGGCTAGGATCGCACAACTCACCTGCGGCCAGTGGTCCCGCCCGGCTTCCTTGTTGACCTGTGGCGTCCGCCCGAACTCGCCCCAGGCGATGACCGTGGTGTCCTCCAGCATCCCGCGGAGTTCCAGGTCTTCCGCTAACGCCGTCAGGCACTGGTCGAGCTTGCCCCCGTGGTCGCGGACGAGGTCGAAGTTCTTGCCGTGGCTGTCCCACCGGCCGTAGGAGAGGGTGACGACCCGGACCCCGGCCTCGACCAGCCGGCGGGCGACGAGCAGTTGCTCGTTGACCGTCGGGGCACCGTCGTGCTGGAACTTGTACGGCTTGCCGTCGCCGTACCGCTCCCGCACCTTCGGGTCCTCCTTCGACAGGTCGAGGGCGTCCACCAGCCGGCTCGACGTGAGGACGTTCAGGGCCCGCTCGGTGCTGGCGTCGGCCCCGCGGACGGCCCCGGCCGCGTCCACCTCCCGGCGGAGGCCGTCGAAGCTCGACAGCAGCCGCTTGCGGTCGGCGAAGAGGTCCTTGTTGGCCCCGTTGAGGACCATGTTGGCCAGGTCCGGGCCGCTCGGCTTGAACGGCCCGAAGGTCGGCCCGAGGAACCCGACCTGCCCGGCATCGCTCCACGGCGTGTGCTGGGTCCGGGCGGCCAGCCCGACGAACGGCGGGACCGACGGGTCGACGCTGCCCTGGAGCTTGGCGGCCACGCTGCCGATGCTCGGCCGGCCGCCGAGCGGCCGGAGCGAGCTGTCCGGGAAGCCGGTGGTGCACTGGTAGGCGTCGTGCCCGCCGCGGGCCCCGACGATGCTCCGGAGGAAGGCGAACTTGTCGGCCGACCGGGCGATCCGCGGGAAGCACTCGCCGATCTGGACGCCGGGCACACTCGTGGCGATCGGCTTGAACTCGCCGCGGACCTCGGCCGGGGCCTCGGTCTTGATCTCCCACATGTCCTGGTGTGGCGGGCCGCCGCCGAGGAAGACGTTGATGAGGGCCTTGTGCCGGGTCGGGGCCTGCCCCGCCGCAGCGGCCCGGGCCTCGGCCCGGAACAGGTCGGCCAGCGACAAGCTCGCGGCCCCGAACGCGAAGGTGCCGACCTTCAGGAAGTTCCGGCGGGAGACGCCGTCGCACAGGCGGGTGCGGCCGACGGGGATGTTGAGCATGGCGGGAGCCCCGGGCGGGGGTTGGGTGGCGGCGGCAGGGAGGCCGCGCCGGCGGGGTCGGGTGGGCGAACTCCGACTGGTGTTAGAAAACTTACCCCGGGCGGCCCCCGGCCGCAAGCGAAATCCGCCCGGAGGGGCCGGCCGCCGCGCGAACCCCGGGCCCCCCTCAAGTCTCCGGCGTGGTAGGCCGATGGATACGCCCGTGGGTTCGTAGCGGTTGACCGGCGCCGGCACAACCGCTACGATTCCCCCAGCCGCACGCGGCCCGGTCGCCAAGTGGTAAGGCAACGGTTTGCAAAACCGTCACCCCCGGTTCGAATCCGGGCCGGGCCTCTCCCCTCATCCTCCCTCACATCCCCTCGGCCGTTACCCAACCCCCTACGTTCGCACGAGTTGGGACCGGCGGGTTCCGACGTGCCGGGGTCGCCGATCGCCGCAACGACCCTCAACCTCCCCCGCCCGGCATCGCCCGCTGCTGCTCCCGTTGCTGCTCCCGGCCGCCCGGGGTCGCGTACCGCGGGGTCGGTCCCGGTCATCTTCAGGACCGCGTGGTACGCCGGGGGACCCGAGGTCGTTTGGGTCGGCAGCTTGTCGACCACCGCCCCGAGGTCGTGGAGCCGGGTCCGGGCGTACCGGGCCGTCGTCAGCCGCGGGTCCGAGTGCCGGGCTAGCGTCATGGCCTGCTTGAGGTCGGCCCCGGCCCGGATCACGTCCGAGATGTAGACCGCCCGCAGGGCGTGGAAGTCCCGCGTCTCGACCCCCTCCGGCCCGTCCACCTCGACCGGAACTCCGGCCGCGTCGAGGTCGGCGCGGAGGATGACCGCGGCCCTGCCGACCCACGACCCGGGCCACACCGGCTCCCGTCCCGGGCGGCCGGCCAGGTACGCCCGGAGGTCGGCGGTCAGCCCGGCCGGGAGCGGCTGGACGGCCCCCTTCCGGTTCTTCGACAGCTCGGCCGGCAGGACGACGGCCGGCGGGGCGGCGTCGAGGTCGAAGAAGTCGGGCACCAGCCCGGCAAGTTCGGCGGCCCGGAAACCGGTCCCGACGGCCACCCGGTAGAGCATCGCCCGGTCCTCGCCGGCGAGCCCGCGGATGGCGACCGGGCTGGCCGCGGCCGCGGCGAGGACCGCCGCCAGCTCGGCCGGGGTGAGTTCGCCCCGCCGGCGGCGCTGGTCGAGCCGGGCGTTGAGCGGCTTGAGCCGGGCGAACGGGTTGCGGCCGAGGCGCTCGTTCTCGACCATCCACTTGGCGAACTGCTTGACCGCCCCGAGGTAGTGGTTCGCGGTCTGCGAGGACAGCCCGCGGTCCCCCGCCGCGCGCAGGGCCTCGACCGCCTCCCGGGGGAACCGACGGCCTTTCCCTCGGCCGGTGCCGGTGAGCCGGTGCCGGCGGATCAGGGCGGCCACGGTCTGCCGGCCGACCCCGCCCAACAGCCGGCCGACCTCCCCGACCGTGAACGCCTCAACCCCGGCCGGGATCGCAGGTAGTTCGGGGCGGCGGGCCCGGAGCCCGGCGAGCGCGGCCTCGGCCCGGTCGGCGGCCATGTCCCCGGGAAACACCCACCCGCACGCCCCGACCACGGCCCGGACCCGGCCGGGCTTCAGGGCGACGTAGTCCTCGCCACGTCCGGCCGCCCGCAACGACGCCTGCCAATCGTCCAGGTGGGCGGTCAGTGGGCGCTTGCGGTGCTGGGCGGTGCGGTCGACGATGCCGGCCTTCTCGTTCTCGATCCTCTTGAGCAGTTCCGCCAACATCTGCGCGGAGGCGTCCCGGTTCGGGCTGAACCGGACCCGCCGGCGGGTGCCGTCGGCGAACCGCACGTCGGCCGCCCACTTGGCGGCCGGCTTCAGGCACTTCGTGCCGTCCTCGGTCAGCGGGTAGAAGACCACCTTCCCCTTCTCCCGCACCCGGACGTGCGGCCGGCCGTCCTTCCCGACTACCTCGGGGTTCGGGGGGAGCGGGTAGGGGCGGGTCGGCTTGAACAGGGTTGCCACTGGGTTGCCTTTCCGAGAAGGTCGGCACCGGCCGCCCGCTTCTCGGGTCGGCCGGGCCGGCAAAGGCCGGTTGAGTATACCCGGCGGCCCCCGCGGCGCCAGGCCGGTTGCGGCGGTCAGCCGCGGGCGAACAGGTCGGGCAGGTCGAGCCGGGCGGCCGGGTGGACCCGGTCCCACCGGGGGTCGCCCCCGACGCACAGGAGCGTGACCCCGTCCGGGAGCAACGCGGCCGGGTCGAGCGGGACGACCTCCACCCGGGTGAACCGCCCGGTCTTCTGCCTCTCGGTGGTGGCGTACCACGTCCGGCCGGTCAGCGCCGCCCGGACGCCGGTGTGGACGACGCCGAGCAGCGGCACCAGCTCGGGCGGCGGGTCGGCGGCCAGGATCAGGTCGGACCCGTCGGCCGCGGGGCCGAACGGCCGGAGGGCGGCGAGCAGGTCGGCGGCGGTCCGCGGGGTCACACGCGGCACGGGCCACCACCTCAAGTCGTGGGGGCGGTCGTCGGACGAAAACCGCCGACCGGAACGCGACGGACCGCGTTCCGGTCCAGCGCCCGCGGTGGCGTGGTCGCGCCCGGCCCCCGTCACCCCGTCCGCGTCCGGGGTTCGATCGGACCGCGTTCCGTCGCGTTCCGCCGCGCCCTCATCACCCCACTCGTCCCGCGGCTTCAGACCCACCCCGACGTAGACCCGTGCCCGCCCCCGCCCGGCCCGGTTCGTCTGGACGCTCCGCAGGTGGGGGAGGGCGGCCCGGATGTCCCGGCCGAAGATGCCCTCCGACCCGACCTCCCGGTTCCGCTCGCCGTTCCACTCCCGCCAGGCCGCGTACAGGGTGGGTATCTCCACCTCCTCGGCCGGGCCGACCCGGCAGCACTCCCGGACGAACGCCCGGATCGGGCTCGACAGGTCCTCCAGCTCCCGCCGGTACTCGGCGGCCGCCGCGTTCGGGGTGAACCGCATCCCGTTCGCCCGCAGCCGGAGCCACCCGTCGGCCGCCCACCGGAGGATGCCGGGCAGCTCGGCCGTCAGCCGACCCCGGAGCCCGATGTCCTCCCGCCCGACCCAGGAGTTCGGGGTGCGGAGGATGTGGAACCGGGAGGCCAGCGCCCCGGAAGCGTCGGGCAGTCGGGGCACCTCGTTGGTGGCGAGCAGGAACCGGGTCCGTAGCCGGGCCGTCACCCGCGGGCGGTTCTTGCGGTTGACGGTCTGCGGGTCCTCCCCGCTGACCGACAGCAGCCGCTCGACCACCGCCGCCACGTCCGTCCGGCCGGACAGCCGGGCGTCGGGGATCACCGCCACCCGCTTCCCGAGCAGCCCTTCGAGCCCGAAGTTTTCCCCGAGGGCGGCGAACGAGGTGGACGCCACGTTGGGGGTGCCGGCCAACTCCGTCAAGGTGAAGATGACGGTCCCCTTGCCGGACCGCGGGGGGCCGACGAGGAGCAGAATCTTGTGGGCGCTGGTGTCGGCAGTGAGCAGGTAGCCGAACCACTCCTGGAGCCCGGCGACGCTGGCCGCGTCCCCGTCGAACCATTCCCCCAGGCAGCGGAGCCAGAGGGCCGGAAGCCCGACGGTCGGAGGGACGGCGAAGTGAAGGGCGTTCGGGGTGAAGAACCGGGGGGTGGGCGGGGCGAACGGGTGGCGGCCGGCGGCGATGTCGGGGAGGGTGAACAACCCGTTCGGTGCGGCGATGACATCGGCCGGGTCGGGGTGGTCGACCCCGCCCGGCAGCCAGAACGGCGGGTCCGCCCCGGCGTCCGGGAGGTTGACCAGGGCGGCCAGGTTGACCCGGGCGTTCGCCCGGACCTGGGTGGTGACCGGGAACAGGACCGGCCGCTTGGGCGGGCCCTCCCCGTCCGCCTCCGCGGCTGCCGCCGCCACCCGGGCCGGGTAGTCGGCCTCGAAGACCGCCCGGCAATGGCGGGCGATCTAGGCGTCGAGGTCGGAGTCCGGCACCGGCCGCCAGGCGGCCCCGTCCCAGCGGTGGTACTGGTCCCGCCACTGGACCAGCTTCGGCTCCCCGGTCGGGTCCCGGTTGGCCGCCGCGAACAGCCGGGCCAGCCGGTGCGGGTCGTTCCACGCCTCACCCTCGGCCGGCGGGGGGTACGTCGGTCCGTGCGCCGGCGGGGAAGCGGCGACGGCCGCCAGTTCCGCCGCCAGCGCCCGGCCGCGATCCGACCAGGGCGTGTCGCCCCGGTCCGGGTGGGTCAGCCAGTCCCGGGCGTCCTTCGCCCCGGCCGGGGGGAGGGCCCACCGGACCGGCCGGCCGAGCGTTCGGGCCAGGCTCGCCGCCGTCCGCTCGGCCCCGTCCCGGCCGGGCCACTGGCCGCCCGGCTTCCGGTCGTTCTCCCCGAGGACCACGACCTCCCGGGCCGGGTCGAGGCCGGCGAGCAGGGCGGCCAGGTGGCCGACCCCGCCGGTGTTCGACGGCCGGCCGACGGCCGCCAGCCCGGCCGCGGTCAGGGCCAGGGTGTCGGACGGCCCCTCGGGCAGGTACACCGGGCCGGGCCGGTCGGCCCACCCGGCGGGCCGGGTGAGCCCCCGCCTGCCGCCGGGCAGGTGCTTCTTCGCCCCGTCCGGGAACCGCCGCCCGATCCCCACGACCGCCCCGGACCCGTCGCACTCCGGGAAGGTGAACGTGCGGCCGGCGGTGCCGACGCCCTCGACCCCGAGGTCGGGCAGGGCGTCGAGCGCGGCCGCCGGGAGCCGCAGCCGGCCGGCCAGCTCGTCCCGGGCCTCCGGCGTGAGGTTCCGGGCGAACTGCCGGGCCAGGGCCGGCCAGTCCCGCGCCCGACCCGCCCGGCCCTGACCGGCCCCCCCGCGACCGGACTCGGCCCGGAAGAGGTGGAACTGGGGGTCACCTTTGGACGGGCCGAGGTGGCGGAACCCCGGGACCGGGCCGGCCCGCCGGCCGCACAGGAGCAGCCCGCCGTCCCCGGCCCCGCACTTGTGGCCCCCGCCGCAGACCGGGCACGGCCGGCCGGGCGACGCCGGGGTGATCGTCTCCCGCCCCCCGTTGCCGGCGGGGCCGGGGTCTGGTACGCTGCCGGTGGCCATGTCGAACCCCGTGTGACACCATTCG
>JAIEQO010000323.1 GCA_019747655.1 Gemmataceae bacterium
GGTAGAGGCGGGCGGACGTCATCTCGGCGGTCCTCCTCCGTGGGACTCGGCGCACCTCCGTGAGCGCACCGAGTAGGGTCGGTCGAACGCGGGCGGTCAGTTCCCGAAGAACCCGGCGGGTACGACCCCGGCCGGGCGGGCGGGCAACGGCGTGTCGGCGTAGAAGGCCATCGCCCCTGCCGGGGTGCCGAACCCGGTGTACCGGTCGAGGGCGTTGCCGGAGCACAGGTGGCTGGCGGCGGCCGCCCCGCAGGAGTTGCACCCGCCCTTGCGGCCGTGGTGGAACAGCCCGCCGCCGCAGGCCGAACACCCCTTGTCCCCGTGGTGGAACAGCCCGGCCCGCTCCCGGTTATGGAACTGGTCCGCGAGGTTGTGGACTTTAGCCCCGGGCTGCCAGCCGTGAATCCACCCGTAGGCCCCCTGGCCGGCCGCCGACGGGTCCGGGCCGGTGTACCGCATGTAGGCGTCCCACGGGCCGTACGGCTCGAACGGCGGGTAGCCGTAGTACGGCCCGTAGTTGAACAGCGGGCCGTGCTGGTGGATGCGGGGGAACCACTTGAGGCAGTGCCCGCCGCAGCCCAGGCCGAAGGTGCAGGGGCCGTCGTTGGCCCCGGCCGGGGCGGCGAACCCGAGCCAGAGGGGGGCGGCCAACAGGGCCGCGGCGAGGGTCCGTCTCATCGGTGCGGGTCCGTGCGGGTGGTGCCCGGACCGGAGCCTTGCCCCGGCCCCGTCCCTGATCCGGGCACCCGAAACATGCCCCGCAACCGCCCCCACGCCAGGGGAAGTGGTCAGAGTCTCGCCGGACGGTTCCGGCCGCCGCGGTCACAACCCGGCCCGGCCGCGCCCCGGGCTCAGGCCGCCCGCCCGGCCTTGACCTCCCCGCCCTGCATCACCGCCACGAACCGCGACCGGTCCTCCAGAAGTGAAATGTCGGCCACCACGTCGCCGTCCACCACCAGCACGTCGGCCAGCTTCCCGGCCTCCAGCGTCCCGAACTCGTCGGCCCGGCCCATGATCTCGGCCCCGGTCCGGGTGGCGCAGCGGATCACCTCCGGCGGCGTGAGGCCGACCGTCTTGACGAAAAACGTCAGCTCCCGGGCGTAATCCCCGTGCGGGTTCCAGCCGAACCCGTAATCCCCGCCCATCCCGAGCCGGCCGCCGGCCTTGAGGATCATCCGGGCGCTCTCGGCCCCGGCGTCCAGCGTCTCCTGGTGCCCGTCGATCACCCGCCGCGACAGCCCGAACTCCGGGCCCCGGACGATGCTGGCGTACTCGAACTGCAGCGCCGGCACGCACGCCACGTCCCGGGCCAGGAGCAGGTCCAGGGCCTCGGCGTCCATGAACGTCCCGTGCTCGATCGTGTCGTACCCGGCCCGCAGGGCGTTCTTGATCCCGGCCGTCGCCCGGCAGTGCCCCGTCACCTTCATCTTGTGGTTGTGGGCGGTGGCCACGACCGCGTGCATCTCCTCGAACGTCATGCACAGCGTGTGGTGGTCGTTCGTGTCCGGGGCGGCGGCGTCCCCGGTCGGGTACGTCTTCACCCACTCGACCCCGTCCTTGACCAGCTTGCGGACCGCCGACCGGGCCTCGTCCGGGCCGTTCACCAGGAGCACCAGCCCGTCCATGCCGATCTTGCGGAAGTCCGGGTTCCAGTCCATCAGCCCGCCGACCCCGCAGATTTCCCGCCCGCTGGCGGCCAGCCGGGGGCCGGGGCAGAGGCCGGTCTCGATCGCCTTCTTCAGCCACACGTCGACGTTGAACAGGCTGCCGCCGCTGCGGGCCGCGGTGTACCCGCACTCCAGGGCCAGCTTGCAGTTGGCCGCGGCCAGCAGCGTGACGTACTCGACCGGGTACTTGATGTCCAAGTCTTCGAGGGCGGCGACGTTGAAGTAGGTCGGGTGGAAGTGGGCCTCGACCAGCCCGGGCATGATGGTCCCGCCCCGGGCGTCGATCCGGGCCGCGTCCGGCTCGGTCCGCGGCGCCCCCTTCACCGGCCCGGCGTAGGCGATCCGGCCGTCCCGGACCACGACCGCGCCGTCCTTCACCGGCGGGCCGCCGTTCCCGTCGACCAGTTGCCCGTTGGAGATGACCGTGGTGCCGGACGCGAGCTTCATGGCGGGACTCGGTGGGGAGGACTGATCCTCGCAGCGTCGCCGACCGGCGGCCCGCTGTCAACGACCAACCCGGACCCGTTCTCATTGGTTCCGGGCGGGTGTCCCACCCCACCCCCGAACCAACCCGACTCGACCGGAAGAAACAACGTCAGACCGAGCCCACGGTTAGAAGTTGCAAACCAAGAGGTCCACCACGGCGGCGGCCGTTGCCGCGGCCGTCAACGCCCCCTTCGATCCAAGACCGTTCAGGTACGTGAGCCGTCGGTACTCGCGATGGAAGCCGAACACCGGCTGAAGTCCCGCGACGACCGGACGGACGGCGGCCCGGTGGCCGACCACGTCGAACGGCAGGCGTAGGAACTCGCGGAGGCGGGAAACGATCTGATCTCGGCCACGGGCCGTCGGGGTCGGGCTGAGGTCGTCGCGGTCGTAGGGCGAGCCGGCGAGGAACAGCCCGTCCCCGACCGGGGCCAGCCAGATGCCGCGGTGGACGACCCGCTCCTCGGCCAGACCCGGGATGCGGAGGGTCAGGACTGCCCCCTTCGCCGGGTTCCACGGCAGGTCCGGGAACCACGTGTTCGACCGACCGGCGAAACCCTGGCAGAAGACGACGCCCCTCGCCCGGCGACCGAAGCGCGGAAGTCGAACCCCGTCGGGTTCTGGGATGACATCCCGGCCGGGGTCGAGGTCGGCCGCGACGAACCCGCCGTCGGCCGCGAACACCGCCCGGGAAGCGTCGAGGTAAGCCGGCACGTCGAGCCGGCCGGCGGGAGAGAGGGCGAACGCCCCGTGCGGGGCGGCGAACCAGTCGGGGTCAACTTCAGTTTCGGCGAGCGGGGGGCGTGAGCCCTCGGCAGCCTCTGGCGAACCCCGAGCGCGAGCGAGGGGGTACACCACCCCCGCGCTCGCGCTCGGGGTTCGCCCGGAGAGTTTGGCCCGCTCCCGCTCGTCGGCCGCCACGCGGACCGCGTCGCGGGCGGTGAAGACGTGCCGGCCGGTCTCGGCCTCCACCCGCCGGTAGAAAGCGACCGCGGCCGGGTACAACTCGTCGTACCCCGGCGTCCGGGCCAGCCGCTTGCCGGTGACCGGCGTGACCAGCCCGGCCGCCACCCGCGAGGCCGAATCGGGGTCGCCGCGGTCGACGACCAGCACCCGGCACCCCCGCCACCGGAGGTGCCAGGCCACGGCCGTCCCGGCGAGGCCCTGCCCGACCACGACGTAGTCCACCGCCGTCATGCCGGCATGATATGGTCATCGCCGGCCTGACAAACCGGCGCCGTCTTGGGACCGCGGCCGTCCCGGCCGCTCTTTGGGGGCGCCCAAGAGCGGCCGGGACGGCCGCGGTCCGAGGAAGACACCCGACATTATGCGGCTACGCCGCGGCCGCCGTCGCGGCCAGCAGTTCCGCCAGCCGGTCGTGGCTCTCGGCCGCCCCGTGCTCCATCCCCGACGCCAGCACCGCGTCCCGGACCATTTTCGAGGGGTACAGGATCGTCCCGGTCAGGGTCGTTTTGCCGTTCTGCTCGGTCAGCACGGTGGTGACCACCGACTCGCCGGGGAAGTCGTCGTAGCCCTCGGTGTGGACCGACCCGTCCGGCGGGGTCAGCTCGCGGTACTCGCCGCCCATCCCCATGTCCCGGCCGTCCGGCCCGCGGAGGACGAACCGCCACCGCCCGCCGACCCGCAGGTCGACCGAGCACTCGACCAGGCTCCAGCCCCGCGGGCCGAACCACCGCTTCAGCAGCTCCGGCTTGGTCAGGGCGTCGTACACCCGCCGCCGCGGGGCGTCGAACACCCGGGTCAGGACGAGCGTGTCGTCCGTCGGCGTCGTCACCTTCAGCGTGCCGGTGTTCTTCATCACGGACCTCCAATCGAGTGAGGGGGTGGCCCGGCCACCCAAAGCCATTGGTCAGTCGGCCGCCAGCATCCCGGCCAGCCGGTCGAAGCCCATCGCCAGGCCCTGTTCCATCGGCGACTTCAGGACGGCATCGCGGGCCTCGGTCGACTCGTACCGCATCGTCTGGGTCAGCCGGGTGACGCCGCCCTCCTCGGTCAGAACGAGGGTGAATAGCCCCTCGCCCGGGTACCACGCCTGGTCGAACCGCTCGGTGGCGACCAGCCGGTCCGGTGGGGCGACCTCGCGGTAGACGCCGCCCATGCCCATCTCGGCCTCGTCCGGGCCGCGCCAGACGTACCGGTACTTCCCGCCCGGCCGCAGGTCGATCTCGCACACGGCCAGCGACCAGCCCGGCAGGCCGGACAGCCACCGCCTGAGCAACCCGGGCGTGGTGTAGGCGGCCCACACCCGCTCCCGCGGGGCGTCGAACGCCCGGGCGATGACCACCTCGCGGTCGCCGGACGCCGTCACCGATAGGGTCCTTGCACTCATCCCGGTCCTCCCGCTGGGGGTTGGTCCTTCAGCTCGTCGAGCAGGGCGTCGAGCCGCCCGAAACTCTCCTCCCAGAACCGGCGGTAGCCGTCGAGCCAGTCGGCCGCGGCCTGGAGCGGCTTGGCCACCAGCCGCCGGGGCCGCCGCTGGGCGTCCCGGCCGCGGGCGATCAGGCCGGCCGTCTCCAGCACTTTGAGGTGCTTGGAGACGGCCGGCTGGCTCATCCGGAACGGCTTGGCCAGCTCGGCGACGGTGGCCTCGCCGGCCGCCAGGCGCGTCAAGATGGCCCGCCGGGTCGGGTCGGCGAGGGCCGCAAAGGTGTCGTCGAGCCGGTTGCGGGTCATAGCTCCATAACCGTCGGGTTTGTTAACCTACTGGTTATATACACGGCGGTCCGTAACCTGTCAACCGCCGTAGCCATCGGCTTCCGTTCTAATGGAAATGATTGGTTCGGCCGCAGGGTGTACGGGTTCCCAAACCAAACCAACTGGGGTGGAGCCGGCCCGGTAGGATAGGGGGTATGGAGGAGAAGCCCGTCTACGACCCGGCGACGGCGTACCACGAGGCCGGTCATGCGGTCGCCGCCTTGGCCCTGGGCCGACCGGTCCACAAGGTCAGCGCCCTGCCGGACCGCGAGCGGCTAGGGCACTGCGCGTTCGGGAAGGCCCCGGTCCGGCCGTCGGAGGACTGGATCGAGCGGGAAATCCTGATCGCCCTGGCGGGCCTGGCGGCCGAGGCCCGGCACACCGGGACCTACGGCTGGGCCGAGGCCGACAAGGACCTGCGGTACGTCCGGCGGCTGCTGCGGGATTCGGGGAGTGAGCGGAAGGCCGAACGGCTAGAGAAGCGATTCTTGAGCAAGGTGGAGAACCTACTGGCCGACGACGACCACTGGCGGGCGGTCGAGCTGATCGCCGCCGAGCTGCTGGCCCACGGGGTCATCAGCGGCCGGGCCGCCCGGCACCTGTACGACCGAGCCGTGGGAGACTAAGCCGCACGATTAACGCAGAGAAGACACGATTAAATCAAATTCAGTGTGCCGTCTGAATCGTGCCTTTTCTGCGTTGATCGTGCAGCTCGACTTTATTCATCGAACTCGGAGGACCGGTTCGGCCGGGGGCCGCGGAACGACGGCCGGCCGCGGGGCGGGCCGGGGTTCGGCGGCCGGAAGGCCGGCCGGTCCTGGCGGAACCCGCCGCCCTCGTTCCCCCGGAAGCCGCCCTGCGGCCCTTCGGGTCGGAAGCCCCCGCCGCCCGGCCCCTCGCCGCGGAACCCGCCACCCCCCCCGCCGCCCTGGCCCTCGTCCCGGTCCCGGCGGACCGTCACCCGGGTGCCGCGGATGCGGGTCCCGTTCATCGTGTCCACGACGTAGTCGGCCGCGTCGTCCGGCACCTCGACCAGGGCGAACCGGTCGGCCATGTCGATGGTGCCGATGTCGTGGCCCGGCAGCCCGGCCTCGTTGGCGATCGCCCCCACCAGGTCCCGCGGGCTGACCCCGTCCTCCCGGCCGACGCTGAAGAACAGCCGGGCCGACCCGGGCCGGGTCGACGGCCGGGGGCGGAACGGCGGCGGGCCGCGGTCCGGCTGGCCCTGGAACCCGCCGCGATCACCCTGGCCCTGGTACGGCTCGCGGTCGGGTTGACCCTCGAAGCCGCGGTCCGGCTGGCCCTGGAACCCGCGGTCGGGCGGGCCGCCGTAGCCGCCCCGCTCCTGGTTGCCGTAGCTACGGTCCGGCCCCGGGCCTTCGCCCTGGTAGCCCCCGCGGTCCGGTTGGCCCTGGAACCCGCCCCGGTCCTGGCCCTGTCCCTGGTACGGGCCGCGGTCCTCCCGCTGGGGGTATGGCCGCCGGTCGTCCCGGAACCGGGGCGGTCCGCGGTCGTCGTACCGGCCCGGCCCGCGGTCCTGGAACCGCGGCCGCTCCATCGGCGGCGGGGGCACCGGGATCTCCTGCTCCTCGTCCTCCCCGTCCCCGGTCTCGGCCTGGTGGACCAGTTTGACCGCCGCCAGGGCGATGTCCATCACGTCGTGCTCGTCGGACAGGGCCTCGACCACCGCCCGGTAGGCGTCCAGCTCGCCGGCGGTGATGGCCTCCCGGACCGACGCCCGGACCCGCTCCATCCGCTTGGCCCGGAGATCCGCCACCGACGGCACCCGGCCGACCTCCAGCTTCTGCCCGGTCGCCCGCTCGATGTTCCGCAACAGGCGGTGCTCCCGGGGCTCGGCCAGGGTGATCGCCGTCCCCTCGCGCCCCGCCCGCCCGACCCGGCCGATCCGGTGGACGTACTGCTCCGTCTCCATCGGGATGTGGTAGTTGACGACGTGGGTGAGGTGCTCCACGTCCAGCCCCCGGGCGGCCACGTCGGTGGCCACGAGCAGGTCCGCCGTCCCGGCCCGGAACAGCCGCATCACCCGGTCCCGCTGCTCCTGCGACATCCCGCCGTGGAGCGACTCGGGGCGGTAGCCGCGGGCCGAGAGGGTTTGGGTCAGCTCGTCCACCTCGTTCCGGGTCCGGCAGAAGACGAGGGCGGCCGGCGGGGCCTCCACGTCGAGCACCCGGGCGAGGGCGGCCAGCTTGTACGCCCGGGGGATGACGTAGGCCACCTGCCGGACCTTCGGCATGGTCCCGGGGGTGACCTTGTTTTGGGCCACCCGGATGGTCACCGGGTCCGACAGGTGCCGCCGGGCGATCCCCTCGATCCGCGGCGGCATGGTAGCCGAGAAGAGCATCGTCTGCCGCTCCTTCGGCGTCGCCTGGAGGAGCGCGTCGATGTCCTCGGCGAACCCCATGTCGAGCATCTCGTCGGCCTCGTCGAGGACGGCGATCGACACGCCGGACAGCTTCAGGGTGCCCCGGCCGAGGTGGTCCAGTGCCCGCCCGGGGGTGGCGACGACGACATCGACGCCGCGGTCCAGTGCCCGGGCCTGCTGGCCGAATGCGGCCCCGCCGTAGACCGGGATGACCCGGGTGTTGAACGCCCGGCCGTACTTGTGGACGGCCTCGGCCACCTGCATCGCCAACTCGCGGGTCGGTACCAGGATCAGGGCGGCCGGCTTCCCTTTAACACCGGTGGTCACGAGCCGCTGGAGCAGTGGCAGGGCGAACGCCGCGGTCTTGCCGGTCCCGGTGGCGGCGAGGCCGACCATGTCCTTCCCCTGGAGCAGGGGCGGGATGGCCTCCCGCTGGATCGGGGTCGGCTCCTCGTATCCGAGGGCGGTCAGGGCCGAGACCAGCTTCGGGTCGAGCCCGAGGGCGGCGAACTTCCCCTCCCCGTCCGCCTTCGCGGTTGGGGCGTCGGGCTGGGGCGGGCGGGGCGCATCCGCTTGGGGCGGGCGAGGGGCGGTTGCCCCTTGTTGGGCGGCGGGGGGGGCGGGCTCGAGCGAACGGGGGGCGTCTGCCCCCCGAGTCTCGCTCGGCGGCTCGGCGAACCGGGGCGGGAGTGGGTCCGGCTCGGGCGGCGGTGGCGGGGTCGGCGTCTCAGGCGGTAGTGGGGGCGGGGCAGCGGTCGGTTCGAGGGTCGGCAGTTCGGCGGTGGTGTCCGTGTCGCTCATGGTGTCGGTTCCCGGCACAGGTTCCCCACGGACAAAGCCCGTCTTCCGCAGTGCAACCGTGAACTGTAGATCATAGCAAAACGTGTTCCCGGTGGCCGCCCGGGACCACGATCCCGGCCGCCATACGATGAGGGGATGACGCACTTTACGCTTCCCGGCGGCGGGCGGCTGCCGGCCGTCGGACTCGGCCTCTGGAAGGTCCCGAAGCCCGACGCGGCCGGCCTCGTCCGCCAAGCCGTCGCCGCCGGCTACCGGCACCTCGACTGCGCCTGCGACTACGGCAACGAGGTCGAGGTCGGCGACGGCCTCCGGGCGGCCCTGGCCGACGGCCTCTGCCGTCGGGACGAACTGTGGGTCACGTCGAAGCTGTGGAACACGTACCACGCCCGGGAACACGTCCGCCCGGCCGTCGAGCGGTCGCTGAAGGACTTGGGGCTCGACTACCTCGACCTCTACCTGATCCATTTCCCGATCGCCCAGGCGTTCGTGCCGTTCGAGGAGCGGTATCCGCCGGGGTGGTTCTTCGACCCGGCGAAGCCGGCCGAAGGGATGAAGTTCGCCCCGGTGCCGCTGGCCGAGACGTGGGCGGCGATGGAGGACCTCGTGACGGCTGGTCTGGTCCGCCACATCGGCGTCTGCAACACCGCCACCGGCCTACTCCGCGACCTGCTGAACTACGCCCGCATCATGCCCGCCGCGTTGCAGGTCGAGTTGCACCCGTACCTGACGCAGGACAAGCTGGTCCGGTTCGCCCGGGAGAGCGGCATCGCGGTGACGGCCTTCTCGCCGCTCGGGGCGCACTCGTACCACACGATCGGCATGGCCGACCCGGGCGAGTCGATCCTGGACGAGCCGGTTGTTGTGGCCGCGGCCCGGCGGCACGGCAAGACCCCGGCCCAGGTGCTGCTACGGTGGGGCGTCCAGCGGGGCACGTCGGTGGTGCCGAAGACGGCCCGGCCCGAGCGGCTGTCCGAGAACCTGGCCGTGTTCGACTTCGAGCTGTCGGCCGAGGAGATGGCGGCCATCGGCGGGCTGAACCGGAACCGCCGGTTCAACGACCCCGGCGTCTTCGGCGAGGCCGCCTTCAACACCTTCTGCCCGATCTACGACTGAGCGGGGTTTCGCCGCACGATGAACACGGAGAAGACACGATCAAGACGAAGAATTGTTGATCTGAATCGTGCTTTCTCTGCGTTCATCGTGCGGCTTGTATTCTCTCCGGCGGCAGGGCGCACCGATGCGGAACTTCGACCACCTGTCCGAGCGGGAGGTGCTGGCCCTGGCGATCTCCCTCGAAGAGGAGGACGCCCGCATCTACGACGACCTCGCGGCCGCCCTCCAGCCGAAGCACCCCGACGCGGCCGACGAGTTCCGCCGGCTCCGGGCCGACGAGGACGGCCACCGCCACCGCCTGCTCGACCTGTTCCGCGAGCGGTTCGGCGACCACGTCCCGCTCGTCCGCCGGCACCACGTCCGCGGGTTCGTCCACCGCGAGCCGGTCTGGCCGGACCGCCCGACGACCCCGGACGAGGCCCGCGGCCGGGCCGAGGTGATGGAGGCCGAGACCCGCCGGTTCTACGAGGCCGCCGCCGCCCGCGCGACCGACGCCCGCACACGCCAACTGCTCGGCGACCTCGCCGAGGAGGAACGCAAGCACGCCCGGGCTGCGGAGGCGCTGCCCACCACGGCCCCCGAGGACGACACGGCCGCCCGGCGGAAGCTGTTCGTGTTGCAGGTGGTCCAGCCCGGGCTGGCCGGGCTGATGGACGGGTCGGTCTCGACCCTGGCCCCGCTCTTCGCCGCCGCGTTCGCCACCCGGAACAGTTGGGACACGTTCCTGGTCGGGCTGGCGGCCAGCCTCGGGGCCGGGATCAGCATGGGCTTCGCCGAGGCCCTGTCGGACGACGGCAGCCTGACCGGCCGGGGCCGGCCGTTCGCCCGGGGCGTCGTCTGCGGGCTGATGACGACGGTGGGCGGCATCGGCCACACCCTGCCGTACCTCATCCCCGACTACCGGGTGGCGACGTGGCTGGCCGTCGCGGTGGTGCTGGTCGAACTCGTTGTCATCGCCTGGGTCCGGCACCGGTTCATGGACTCGTCGTGGGGCCGGAGCCTGTTCCAGGTCGTCCTCGGCGGGCTGCTCGTGTTCCTGACCGGGGTGTTAATCGGCAGCTCGTAAGCCGGGGCACGTCGAGAACCAGCCGCACGATGGACGCAGAAGAAAGCACGATCAAAACAAGAACATGTTTGATTTTATCGTGGCTTCTTCGGCGTTCATCGTGCGGCTCGTCTCGGACGGTTTCGTCCCGTCACGGCTTTGGCGGGCATGCCAGGGCCAGCGCGGTCGCCGCCCAGCCGCTGGCCGACGACGAGATGAACTGGTTCTTGCCGTGCGGGAAGCCCCCCTCGTAGTACGGCTGGAACGGGTTGCTGCGGGACTTCACGAACCACGTCCCGTCCGGCAACTGCGTCCGCACCAGGAACCCGACCCCGCGGGCGTAGGCCGGGTGGTCGGTGGCCAGCCCGCCGGCCCGGTGCAGGGCCACCAGCGCCGACCCGGTGGCGTAGGCGTCGGCCGGCATGTCGGCCTTCTGCCCCCAGCCGCCGTCGGACCGCTGGGTCTTCAGTAGCTCCCACGCCGCGGCCGCCGCGTCCTTCGGGTCGGCCTTCAGCTCGTCGAGGGTCAGCAGCCGGAACACCCGGTCCTCGGTGTCATTGGCCTTCGCCCCCGACAGCCACGCCCGGGCGGCATCGGCCGCCTTCCCGGCGCGCTCCTTCTGGCCATCCGTCGCCCACACCCTCAGCCCCCAGGCGGCGAGGTAGGTGGTCGAAAAGCTGCTCGCCTCGGACGGCGGGCGGAACCCGCTGACCCGCCACCGCCCGTCCTTCGCCTGCGACTTCAGGAGGAACTCGACCACGGCCTCGGTCGCGGCGTCGGGCGGGTGGCCGGCGAGTTCGAGGGCGTACAGGGCCATCCCGGCCGAGTCGGCCGCCCCGCCGGTCCCCTCGCCCTTGCGGAACTTCTCGGCGTTCGACTCCAGGAACGCCGCGACGTGCTCGGCCTGGGCCGCGAACACCTCCCGCCGCGGGGCCGAACCCGCGGTCCCTGGCGGCCGCGAACGCGAGCAATGGGTGGGTCTGGTTGTGGCAGGCGAAGCACGTCTTCTGGTCGACGTGCCCCTCGGCCGCCGCCCGCAACGGCGGCAGGGCCTTCTCGGCCGCGGCCCGGACGGCGGCCGGGGTGACAGGTCCGGGGAGTGACGACAGCCCGAGGGCCAGGAGCGACGCGCCGGCGGGGAACATGGGCGGCTCCGGTGGTGGGTGGCCGGGGCGGTACTCCGTCGAGGTCCGGGCGAGTCACTTCTTCGCCGGCAGGCCGATCCGCGGCAACCCCTTCGGCCAGATCAGGCTCCGCTCGTCGCTGGCCGACGTCACCCCGAGGAACACGAAGGCCATCTCGTCCGTCGTCTGCTCGCCGTACCGGACCGGGGCCGGCGGAACGCTCGGGTTGAGCGGGTTGTCGGCCGAGTTGTCGAACGTCGCCCGGACGGTCAGCACCGTGTCCTTCGGCAGCTTCACCGGCTCCTTCAGCTCGTACTGCTCCTGCCAGTTGTAGTCCCAGGCCGGGATGGAGATCAGGGTGATCGACTTCCCGCCCGGCGGGGTGGCCGTCAGCTCGACGGACTTGCCCAGCAGGTGCATGTGCGGGACGACCCGGTAGGCGGTCACGTCGGCCACCAGCTCCCACTGCTTCTCGGCCGTGTACGCCTTCTCCCCGGCCGGGATGACCTGCTCCTTCTGGAGGATGCGGTCGGACAGCCGCTTGGGGATCAGCCCGGACACCGGGATCGACCGGTACGTCAGGGCGGCCGGCTTCTTGGCGAAGTACAGGCCGATCTTGGTCCGGTCCCGCTCCTCCTTGCCGGTCCGGTGGTAGTGGAACTGGACGCACACGTCGCCGCCCTTGGGCAGCTTCTGGGCGACGCCGTCGGGGAGGTGCTTGGGCAGCATCCCCGGGGCCCACCCGCCGAGGAGGTGGTTCGGGTTGGGCATGAAGCCCCAGCCCATCGCCACCGGGTAGCCCGGGCCGCGGTCCGGGGCCTTCGGGTCGGTCTCGGCGTAGTTCTCCAGGAACTTCCGGGCGGTCCCGGTCGTGTCCACGATCTGCAAGGTGTGGTGGACGACCCGCGGGTTGCCCGGCCGGACCTCGATGGCGGTGATGTCCTTGTCCTCGGGCAGGTTCGTCGGGAACACCTGGACCCGGAACAGGTCCTTGCCGCTGGCCGCGACGACGGTGTCGGCCGGCGATTCGAGGATCAAGTCCGGCTCGCCGAGGGTCCAACCGTCCGGCCAGGCCGGGGCCGGCGGGGCGTCCTTCGGGTCGCCCTCCGGCATCCCCTGGGCGACCCACCGCTCCAGCGTCTCCCGGGCGGCGGCGGGGAGCGCCCGCCCGCCGGCCAGCAGCGGGTTCGGGGCCGGCTTCCACGGCGGCATCCGCCCGGCGTGGACCTCGGCCAGGCTTGTGTCCGCCCACCTGGCCGCCTGCTTGTACGTCGTCAGCGCGAACGGCCCGACCTGCCCGGGCCGGTGGCAGCTCTGGCAGTGGGCCTGGAAGACCGGCAGCACGTCCTTGTAGAAGGTGACCGGGGCGGCCGCAGCCTCGGCCTTCTCGGGGGCCGGGACCGGGCAGCCGAACGCCTTCGTCTCGCCGACCGTGACCGGCTTGCCGGCCAACACCTCGTCGAGCGCGGCGACGAGGTCGTGCCGGGTGACGACGGCCTTCGGCTTGAGCCGGCCGACGTACCCGTCGTCAATCCGCCCGCGATAGCGGACCACTCGCTTGCCGTCCAGGACGACGACTTCGGGCGTCACCTTCGGGCCGAGGGCCGCCACCGCCGCCCCCTTCGGGTCGCGGAGGACCGGGAACGCCAGCTTGTATTCCTTCGCGTGGGCCGCGAGCTGCCCGGCGGTGGTGTCCGGGTCGGGGACGACGCCGACGACCCGGACGCCCCGGTCGGCGTATTTGGCCGCCACGTCATTCAGGGCCGGCAGATACCCGTTGGACATCGGGCAGTCGGTGGCCAGGAAGGCGACCACGACCGCCTTCGCGTCCACGTCGGCCAGGGCGGACGGCTTGCCGGCGGCGTCGGTCAGGGTGATGTCCCCGGCCGCCTTCGGTTCGGGCGGGGCGGCCGTTCCGCCGACGCCAATGAGGGCGACAACGAGTCCGGCCAACACCACCGGGGTGCAGCGTGCGGCGGTCATGAGCGTTCGCCTCCGGAGAGGGGCTTCCCACCTATTCTACAGCACGCCGGCCGGGTGGGTTTCGCCGCCGGACTGGCGTAGCACCGGCCGGCCGGGACGCTACCATAGGAACACCCGCCGGGCGGCGGGGTTCCGGCACGGAGGGGCCGCGTGAGACGTGGGGCGTGGGCGATCGTCGGGCTGGCAGCCGCCGGGCTCGGGGCGGGGGGCTTGGGGGTCTGGGCGACCTGGCCCGAGTCCGTCCCGCCGCCGGACTGGTCGGCCGAGTACGACACGGAGGCCCGGCCGCCCGAGCAGATCACCCCCGGCACGGTGGTCGACACGTCGCCCCTTCAGGGGTGGTCGCACCTGGTCCTCAAGAGCCTGCCGCGGGTGCGGGACGATCAGCGGGCCGGGTTGCCGGCGCTGACCGTCGACAAGGCGTCGTGGATGTGTACCGCGTTCGCCGCCGACGTGGTGCCGGAGCAGCAGGGCGTTCACACCCGCTACCGCCTCCGGGCCGTCGGGCTCGGCCTCGGGGCCGAGGTGAGTGGCCGCGGCCACGTCGTCCTCACGTCCGACACCGGGCGGAAGCTCGGGGCCGACATGGGCCTCTTCGGCGGGCTGATCCTGGACAAGGGGTACGAGGTCCAGCGGCGGTCGGTGGTCGCCGTCCTCGGCCCGACGATGGGCCTCGTTGACACGCCGGTCTGGTTCCGCTGCGGCGGCGAGAACAAGCTGGTCCGCTACCGGTACGCCCTCCTGCCCGACCCGGCGACCGGCCGCCTCGACGTGCTGATGTGGTCGCTCGGGGCCGACGGGGCGGCGTGCGGGCAACTGGCCGAGGTCGTCCGGATCGCCACCGACACGGTCGACGCGCCCGAACTGGTCGTGGACCGGGCGAAGGTGAACCGGTTCGGGGCCCCGTCCGACGACGCCTTCGCGGTCGAGGCGTTCCCGGCCGGGAAGCGGCAGCCGCTCCCGCCGGACCTCCGGCCGCTGGCCGCCCAAACCCGGTTCACCCCGGACGAAGCCCGCGAACTGGAACGCCGGTTGCGGAACTTACCAGTGGCAGACTAAAGGCGGGCACGCGGATGACGCGGATCGGAGCGCGGACCCACGCGGATCAGACCGGTCAATGATTTTGATCCGCGTGTTCGCCGCGTCCTCAACTCCGCGTCATCCGCGTGCCCGCCTTTCGACTCAGATTCCCCCGAAGGATTCGCAATGCTCCCGCTCGTCCTCTCCCTCGCCACACTCGCCCCGGCCGGACACGAGGCCGAGAACCCGCTGTACAGGGGCCTGCTAGACCCCGGGCTGACGGTCGGGCCGGACCAGAAGGTCAAGCTCCCCCCGCCGACCATGCCGGACGGGCTCGACGCGGCCAAGCAGACGGCCGTGATCAAGCAGCTCATCGGGGCCGACTACGACTACGCCGAGTTCACCCGCAAGTCGGTCGTCGCCCCGAGCCTGCTCCGCATCCGGGACGCCCGGCCGTCCGACCCGAAGGCCCCGGCCCGGGGGGTGGACGTGTACTTCGTCACCTACGGCGACTTCCGGGCGACCGACGACGAGAAGTTCCTCGACCGGCTGGCGAACACCGGCAAGGGGGAGGGGACGGCCCGCGGGCTCAACCGCGAAGAGTTGGCCAAGCGGAAGATCGTGCTGAAGGACGGGGACGAGAAGAAGGAGGGGTACGGGCAGGTCGAGTTCGACTTCCTGGAGAAGGTCCGGCTGAAGATCACCGGCCACGCCGCGTGGTCGAAGACGCCCGAGTCGGTGGTGGCGGCGGCCGAGGTCGACCCCCGGTTCCGGCCCGACCCGGAGTTCCCGAACGAGTGGCGGCCGATCACCGCCGAGGGCGGGGCGAAGAAGGTGGGGCCGCCGCAGCCCTACGGCGGGGCCGGGATGTACCTGAAGATCACCAAGCTGCACGAGCCGGCCGGGGCGCTGTTCGTCGAGCAGCACATCGTCTTCGCCGAGCCGACCGGGTGGTTCGACGGGGCCAACCTGCTCCGGTCGAAGCTCCCGCTGGTCGTCCAGAGCAACGTCCGGGACATGCGGCGGGAGTGGTCCAAGTGGTCCGCCAAGTGACCGTCAGCCGGTCGCGGCGGCGTCCGGGGCGGCGGCCCACGCCGCCGTCCCGTCCGAGACGACCCGCCCGTCCTTCATCCGGATCACCCGGTCGGCCCGGTCGGCCACATCCGGGCTGTGGGTGACGATCACCATCGCCAGCCCGCGGTCCCGCTGCATGGCGGTCAGCAGGTCGAGGACGTGGGCGGCGTTGTCCGAGTCCAGGTTCCCGGTCGGCTCGTCGGCCAGGAGCAGCACCGGGTCGTTGGCCATCGCCCGGGCCAGGGCCACCCGCTGCCGCTCGCCGACCGAGAGCTGGGCCGACCGGTGCCCGGCCCGCCGGGCCATCCCGACCAACTCCAGGAGGGCGTCGGCCTTCTTCTCCCGCTCCCGGGCCGGCAGCCCGCCCTCGAACATCGGCACCTGGACGTTCTCCCGGGCCGTGAGGGTGGGGAGCAGGAAGAACGACTGGAACACGAACCCGATCTGCCGGGCCCGGAAGTGGTCCAGGTCGGACCGCTTCGAGAGCGGCTCGCCCTGGAAGTAGATCTCGCCCTTGTCCGGCCGGTCGAGGGCCCCGAGCAGGTTGAGCAGCGTGCTCTTGCCGCACCCGGACGGGCCGGTGACGGCGACGTACTCCCCGGCCGCGACCGCCAGCGACACGCCGTTGAGGGCGTGGACCTGCCCGTCCGGGTAGGTCTTGTACACGTCCTCGGCCCGTAACAGCAGGTCGGCCACGAGAAGACGCCCCGTAGGTGAGCCGGGTTGCGGACTCGAAACTTCAAACTCGAAACTCGAAACTTCAGTCGTGCCGGATCGCCTCGGTCGGCAGGAGGCGGGCCGCCCGGACGGCCGGGTAGAGGCCGCCCAACAGGCCGATGGCCAGGGTGATGCCGAGCCCCTCGGCCACCACGGTCGGCGCGATCCCGCCCTCCACGAACCCGTTCACCTGGGGGAACTGGGTCAGGGCGTAGCTGACCGCGACGGCCCCGGCCGTCCCGACGGCGGCCGCGGCCAAGCCGAGCAGCAGCGACTCGCCGAGGATCATCCGGACCACCCGCCCCGGCGGCCAGCCGACGGCCCGGAGGATGCCGATCTCCTGGGTCCGCTCGACCACCGACATGACCATCGTGTTCAGCATTCCGATGACGCCGATCAGCATCCCCATCGCCGACACCATCCAGGCCATCGCCCGGACGATCCGGATGTGGGTGACCGAGTTGACGTAGTTCTCCGGGGTGCGGGCCGACAGCCGGACCGACGGGTCCTTCGGGTCCCGCAGGGCCTCGATCGCCTCCTTCACCCGCTCGACCTCGGCCGTCGAGCCCGGCGACTTGGCCACCCGGACGGAGAAGCCGGTGACCTTCTTCCCGGTCAGCTCCCGGGCGTCGTCCAGGGTCATGGTCACCGCCCCGTCCTCGAACACGACGAAGCTCTTGATGACCCCGACCACCTCGAACACGGCGTCGGCCCCGAGCCGGACGTTGTCTCCCACCCCCTTGCCGAGGTTCCCGGCCAGGGTGCTGCCGAGTACGCACTTGCCCTTGTCCCCCGGGCGGAGCTTCCGGCCGGCCACCAGCTCCACGTCGTCGAACGCCGGGTTGTCCAGCCGCCACCCCTGGAGCATCACCTGGTCGGTCCGGCCGCTGTCATGGACGAGGTTGAAGATGTCGACCACCGCCTCGTCCACCCCGGCGACGCCCGGGACCTGCCGGGCCTGGTCGACCAGGTTCTGGTCGAAGTCGCTGTTCAGGTCGCTCCCCTTGCCGGCCTGGGTGACGACGAGGTCGATCCCCCGCTTCAGGAACGACTGGAGGACCGAGGTGACGATGTTGTGGCTGATCCCGAGCAGGGCGACCATGCTGCCGACGGCCACCGACAGCCCGAGGACCGTCAGCGCGGTCCGCACCGGCCGGCGGGTCAGGTTCTTGGTCAGGAAGGTGACGAAGTACATGGGCTCCTCGGGGCACAGGCAGGAATGCCTGTGCCACCGGATCATCTTATGTTCTGGTGGTACAGGCATTCCTGCCTGTGCATAGGGCCGCAAGGTGCCGGCGGACCGCGTCCGTGAACCCGGCCGTGTTGTCGAGCATGGCCAGGTGGCGGGCGGCCGGGACCACCTCGGCGGTACAGTCCGGCAGGTTCGCCGCCAGCCACCGGCTCGTCGCCAGGAACGGCGAGAACTCGTCGTACAGGGCCACGACCGGCTGCCGGACCGAGGCGATGACCTCCGCCGTGAGGCCGGCCACGGCCATCACGTCCCCGCCGCAGGTGGTCTCGGCCAGCGGGGCGAGCTGCCGCAGCCAGCCCTTGCCGAACGCCCCGTAAATGGCCTCCAACTCCTTCATCTTTTCCGGCGGTAGGTCGGCCGCGGCCCGGAACAGCCGGCCGAAGTCGACCGTCTCGCTCAGCTCCGCCCCGACCTTGCCGAACGTCTCCCGCAGGTCGGACCAGAGGGCCATCTTGCCGAAGTTCGGCTCCTCGGCCCGCAGCCCGGGGAAGAACGAGTCGGACAGGATGACCCCTGCGACGGCCTCGGGGGCAAGCACCGCCGCGTGCAGGGCGGTGACGCCGCCGAAGCTGTGGCCGACCAGCACCGCCGGCCCCAGCCCGAGGGCGGTGTGGAGCCCGCGGAAGTCCTCGGCCATGTCGGCCGAGGTGTAGCCGGCCGGAGGCCGGTCGCTGGCCCCGTGGCCGCGGAGGTCGTAGGTCGTCACCCGGAAGTCGGCCGCGAGGGCGTCGACCAGCCCGCTGAACGCCCACACCGCCTGGTTGCTGGTGACGGCGTGGACCAGCACCACGTCCGGCCCGCCGCCGGCCTGCTGGTAGAAGAGCCGGACGCCGTTCACCGTCAGGTCGGGCATGCCGCACCGGAAGGAGCCGCACGATCGAAAACCAGGACCGCACGATCAGAGAAAATCAATGATTGTGTCCGGATCGTGTCTTCTTCGGCGTTCATCGTGCGGCGGGTTTGGCCGCGGTCACGCGGCCAACCGGGTCAGGAACTCGACCAACTCGCCCACGGCGATGTCGTCGGCGTTCCGGTCGCGGAGGTCCTTCAGGAACGCCCCGAACGGCAGCTTCCGGCCGTAGTGCTGTTCGAGCCGCTCGGCCAGGACGACGAGGTCGATCGAGGCCAGCCCGAGGTCGGCGAACACCCGGGTCTCGGGTGACACCGCGTCCGGGAAGTCGCGGTCGGCGAACGTCCGCCGGACGACGGCGTCGAGGTCGGCCAACACCTGTTCGGGCGGTCTCATGCCGGCTCACAGGTCGTGGTGGCGACGACGACATCGTTCGTCCGGGCGGTCTGTGCCCGGACCGCCGCACCGTCAGGGTACGGGGCGGACTCCCCGGGCGGAACGGCGACCACGGCCGCACCCGAACCGGCGTCCAGCGAGCGGACGGTACAGGCCGCGGGATCGATGCGGAGGGCGTCGGCCACGGCCCGCCGGGCGGCCGACTCGCGGGCCGCCCGCTCGGCCGCCGCGTCGGCCTTCTTCGGCAGCACCTCCAGCGCGATCCCGACCCGGTCGAACGCCGCCACGGCCGCCACCGTCCCGCCGGCGACCGCCGCCGCGACCGCCGGGAACGGCTCGGCCTTCGGCCCCCCCCGGGGCCACAGGGTGAACCGCGCGTCCACCTGTTCGGCCTCGATGTCGGCCGGGAAGACGGCCTCGCCGTGCCGGGCGTGCCACGCCGCCCGGACCGCGTCCTTGGCCAGGAGCCGGGCGAAGAACCAGTCCGACCGCCCGGCCTCGGGCACGTCGTCGTAGGCCAGGATCTCCCGCGGGGTCATCGTCACCCGCACCCCGGACGCCCGCAGGACCGGCTGCCCGAGGTCGGCCGGCGGCCGCAGCACCTGGCACCGGGCGGCCGGCCCCGGCTCGGCCTCGGGCAGCCGGCTGCTGAGGAAGTACTGGTCCTTCGGGCCGAAGAAGTTCACGTCCCCGAACGGCAGGTAGAACCGCCAGTACCCGGCCCCGGTCAGCCGCAGCCAGACCCGCCCGTCCGGGCCGAACAGCTCGACCCCGTGCCGGACCTGCCGGGCCGTCTCCTCCTCGTTGTGGCCGCGGAGCAGCAGGTGCGACCCGACCGGCGGGACCGGGCCGAAGAACTCGACCGCGTGTACCCCGATCGGCAGGAGGATGCGGCCGCTCCAGTCCGGCTGTTCGAGGTGCCAGGCCCCGAGGATGTGCATGGCGGCGTCGACCAGCACCGGGTCGATGACCACGGCCGGGTCCGGGTTCGAGGCGAACCAGCCGTCCCGCGGCTGGACTTCGAGGGTGCCTTCGATGCCCTCCGCCCCGCACCGGCCGAGCGACCGGATCATCTGGAAGAGCGGCCCGTGGAACATGTTCCGCCGCAGGTCCTCGACCGACGAGCGGCACGGCTGCTCCCCGGTCAGGGCGAACGGCCGGGGCTCGGGCGGGTCGGGGTAGCGGTCGGCCAGCACCACCACCGCCTCGCAGGCGGCCTTGTTCGCCGCGTCCGGGAGGAACGAGTTGCCGAGGTCGCGGACGTCGGCCTTCACCTCAACGGTGCCGGTCTCCGGGTCGACCGCGGCGACCGCCGCCCGCACCTCCAGCGTGGTCGGGTCGAAGTCGAACGGCAGCCACCGGGACAGCCGGACGTTGCGGACGGCGACGACCACCTTGCCCGGGGCCAGCAGCGACGCGGCCTCGGCCATCGCCTCCAGGCTGAACGTCATCGGCAGGATCGGCAGCCCGTTCTGGGCCGGGTTGACCCGGCTGACGCCCCGCCCGCCGAGGGTGTGGTCGTCGGCGTACCGGTCCTCCCGCTCGTCCATCACCCGGCGGAAGACGATCCGCTCGCCAGGTCGGGTGCGCCCCCCGCCAGGAACGCCCCCATCACCTCCCGCTGCACGTCGAGGAACTGCTCCATCGCGGCCAGGTAGCCGGACATGAGGTCCGAAGAACCCCACCCCCTAACCCCCTCCCCGCGACGAAAAGGGGGCCGGGGGTGGGGTCGTTGACCGCCTCCCACTCGACCCGTCGGGTCTCGCGGCTCGCGTGCAGGTGGCCGAGGTTGACCGGGACGTGGTGGGCGACGAGCTGGCCGACGAGGTGGTTGATCTGGGTCGGGCCGCTCTTGCGGGCGACGTTCGCGGGGATGGCGGCGAACGCCTTGCCCCGCAGGATGTCCTCGACGAACGCCGACAGGTTCCCCCGCGGCCCGGCCTCGACGAACACCCGCACCCCGTCGGCGTACATCCGCCCGACCAGCTTGGTGAACTCGACCGGGTGGACCCAGTGGTTGACGAACAGGTCCCGGGCGGCGGCCGGGTCGGCCGGGAACGGCCGGCCGGTCGAGCACGAGTACACCGGGGTGTGCGGGGGGTCGAACGGGACCGGGGCGAAGATCGCCCGGAACGGCCCCATCCACGGCTCGAACAGGGGGGTGTGGTACGGCCGGCGGAACGGCAGCCGCTCGGCGATCACCCCCTTCTCGGTCAGCGCGGCCTCGACCCGGGCGACGGCGTCGGCCGGGCCGACCGCCACGCACTGGTGCGGGCAGTTGTCCATCGCCACCAGGACCGAGCCGCCGGCGACGGCCGCGGCCACCTCGTCCACCGCCGCCTTGCCCGCCCCGACGGCGAGCAGGATGACCTCCGGCCCGCCGGCCGACTCCTCCTGCCACTGCATCAGGTCGAGCGTCTCGACCAGCCGCGGGCCGATCATCTCCCCCGACCGCATCGCCCCGGCGGCCAGCAGGGCGGCGATCTCCCCCGCGCTGTGGCCGGCGACCGCCGCGACCGGCAGGTGCAGATTCTGCAGCACCTTGATGACGGCCAGGTCGGCGAGCAGGACGCCGAAGATCGACGGCCCGAGCTTCCGCAGCTCGGCCTCGGCGGCGGCCTTCTGGTCGGCCGTGGCGTCGGCCGGCAGGTGGAGGACCCGCCGGAGCGAGTCGCCCGGCCGGCCGGCCTCGGCGGCCAGTTGGTCGCACCAGGCGAACGTCTCCTCGACCTCGGGGAAGACCCCACAGAGGTCCGCGAGCATGTTCAGGTACTGGGCCCCCTCGCCGGGGAAGAGCAGGGCGACGGTCCCCTGCTCGGCGAGTGGCTCGGCGGAGAAGTAGACGCCGTTGCCGTCCCGGACCTGCTTCACCTTCGGGTCGGCGAGCCGGTCGGCGGCCCGGCGGAGCTTGGCGACGAGGTCGGCCGCGGAGCCGGACACGACCGCGAGGCGGGCGCCGCCGAGGGCGAGGTCGGCCGCCAGGGTGCCGGCCAGGTCCGGCAGGGCGGTCGTGGGGTGAGCTTCGACGAACGCGGCCAGCGAACGGGCGCGGCCGGCCAGGGCCGCCCGGTCGGCGGCCGCCAGGACGAACAGCTCGGTGTCCCAGCCGGTCGCGGGGGCGGTCGGCGGGGGGGCGGTCTGGGTGGCGGTCATTGGCTGGTTCTGGAGCGCGGGCCTCCGGCCCGCTCGGTGCGAGGGCGGGCCGGAGGCCCGCGCTCCAGCGAGTTACCCACCGGCCCCGGCGGCGATCGGGTAGTTCTTCGGCCCGGTCGGGGCGGCCGGGACCTTCGGGGCGACGGCCTTCGCCGGCCGCGGGGCCTCGGTCCCGCCGGCGACCACGACCTCGGGCTCGCCCTTCGAGCCGTAGACGACCTCGTCCACCGCGAAGGCGGCCCCGACCGCCGGCTCGATCAGCTTCAGCCCGCGGGCGACCAGGTGTTTTTCCAGCTCGGCCACCATCCCGACCTCGGCCCACGGCCCCCACGCGACGGAGACGACCCGGCCGGGCCACCGCCGGTCGAGGTCGCAGGCCAGCTTCGACAGGACCTCGTTCGCGGCCGCGTAGTCCGACTGCCCGCGGTTGCCGTACCGGCTGGTGATCGACGCGAACACCGCGAAGAACTTGAGCTTGGCCGGGTCGAGTTTGCGGGCCAGGAGTAGGGCCGAATCGACCTTCGTGCCCCAGACGCGGTCGAACGACTCGGGCGTCTTGTCCCGCAAGAGCTTGTCCTCGATCACCCCGGCCCCGTGGACCACGCCGGCGATCCCGCCGGCGGCTTGCAACTCGTCGACGAGTCCGCCGAACGCGGCCACGTCCCGCACGTCCACCGACCGGTACTCGACGGTGCTCCCGGCGGCCCGGACGGCTTCCAGGTTGGCCCGGATCTCCCGGTCCTTGACGAGCCGCCTGTACTCGGCCTCGACGGCCGCCGGGGCGGCCGGCTTGCCGTCGGCTTGCAGCCGCTTCATGATGGCCGGCTTGAGTTCCGCCGCGGTCGTTAGCGGGGTGGTGTCCGGGTGCTCGGCGACCGGCTCGGGCGAGCTGCCGACCAGGACGAGACGCGGCTTGTACCGCTCGGCCAGTTCGACGGCGACCCGGGCGGTGATACCGCGGGCCCCGCCGGTGATGAGGACGGTCGCGTCCGGCCCGAGTTCGACGGCCGGGCCATCCTTCGCCAGCGGGCCGGGGTCGACCTGCCACGTCACCCGCCGGTCGCCCTCGCGGCCGACCTCGGCGGGGCCGTCCGGCTCGCCGAGTTCCGCGAGGAGCTGCTCGACCAGCCGGGGGGCCGGCGTCTCGGGGTCGAAGTCGGCGACCCGCACGGTCACGTCCGGCCACTCGTGGGCCAGGCACTTGGCAAACCCGGCGACGCCGCCGTGGCCGACCGAGAAGTCGTCCGGCAGGTCGCCGCCGAAGCCCATCGTCCCGCCCATCCCGGTGACGGCCAGGAGCACCGCCGAGCCGTTCTTGCCGGCCTCGCGGATGTCGGCCTCCAACCCGCGGGCGAGCAGGTACAGAGACTTCACCTCCCGGCGGGCCCGGTCGCCGGGCGTCTCGCCGTCCGCCGGCTCGGCCAGCGGAAGCAGGTGGACCAGCCCGGACACCGGCCCGTAAGCGGCGTGGACCCGGGCGATCAGGTCGGCCACGGCCGCCGGGTCGGTCAGGTCGGCGGACAGGTCGTCCGCCTTGCGGGCGGCCGCGTGCCGGACGAGTACGGTGGGCACGTCGAGTTCGGCCAGCCGGTCGGCCAGCTCGCGGGCCGTCCCCTGCCGGTCGTCGGTAATGACCACGGCCCCGGCCGGCGGGGCGAACGTCGGCCGGTCGGAAAGGGGCGCGTCGATCAGCCGGACGACGAGGCGTTGCACCTCGCCCTGCCGGGCGCCGGGGTGGAAGTCCTGGGCGGTCGGGGCGGCCGGGGCGTCGTCGGCCGCCTCGGCGAGGGCGGCGGTGACGTAGTCGGCGATCCCCCGGAGCGTCTTCAGGACCGACAGCTTCTCCATCTCCAGGTTCGGGGCCTTGCCGTTCGCCCCGGCCTCGATCCCCTCGGCCAGCGCCCCGAGCACCTCGACCCGCTTGATCGAGTCGACCCCGAGGTCGGCTTCGAGGTCGAGGTCGATGCTCAGGGCCTCCTTCGGGTAGCCGGTCCGCTCGCTGACGAGGTCGAGCAACCGCGCGAGGAGCGTTTCACGGTCGAGGGCGGCCGGCTTCGGGGTCTCGATCACCGCGACGACCGGGGCCGGCTCGGGCTTGGCCAGGGCCGTCGGGGTGGGGTCGGCGACGACCGGGGCGGGGGCCGGGGCGACCGGCTTGGCGACCGGGGCCGGGGCGGCGAACCGGCTCAGCACGGCGGGCGGGACCGGGGCCGGAGTCGGGAGCGGGTACTGGCCGTTGGCGTGGCCGTTGCCGGTGCCGTTCGGGTACGGGGCGTAGCCGACGTTCGGCAGGGGCGGTGCGGACGCCGCCGCGGCCGGGGCCCCGAGGAACCCGAGCATCACGCTCCGCTGGGTGTCGAGGAACCGGGCCATCACGTCCTGGAACCGGGCCATCA
>JAIEQO010001109.1 GCA_019747655.1 Gemmataceae bacterium
GCGTGGCGTTCGCCCCGGACGGGCGGCGGGTGGCGACCGGCGGGTACGACGCCACCGTCCGCCTGTGGGACGCGGCCATCGGCCGGCCGGAGCGGACGATGGCGGCCGGCAAGTACCCGGTCCACGGGGTCGCCTTCAGCCCGGACGGGCGACACGTGGCGGCCGCCGCCCACGAGCCGGAGGTGCGGGTGTGGGAGGCCGACACCGGCCGCCCGGTCGCCGTCCTGGCGGTCGGGTGCGGGGCGGCGTGGGCGGTCGCGTACTCGCCGGACGGTCGGCACCTGGCCGCGGTCGGGGAGGAGGGGGCCGAGGTGCGGGAGGCCGACACCGGCCGGCTCGCGTTCGCCCTCCGCGGCGTCGGCGGAGTCCGGTGGGTGAGTTACTCGGCCGACGGCCGGCGGCTGCTCACGGCCGGTCAGGACGGCGCGATGCGGGTCTGGGACGCGGCGGACGGCCGCGAACTGCTCGCCCTCGACGCCGCCGGTCCGATCGTCAGCCCGGCGTTCAGCCCGGACGGCCGGCTAGCCGCCGGGGTCGGCGGCACCGTCCGGGTGTGGGAGGCGTTCCCGCTGCCGCCGGACCTGCTCCGCCGCCGGCGGCTGACCGACTGATACCGGCTCACGTCGATTTCTTTCCCTGGGACCGCGGCCGGCGATGCCGGACGGTGACGGCCCGCGGTCACCCGGGCGGCTACACGGCCGCCCGCCGGCGGCGGCCGCTCATGAGGTAGATGTCCGACCGCACCTGGGTGAGCGAATCGCCGGCCGGGCCGATCCCGTCCACCCGCGGGTCCGGGTCGAAGATCACCTTGCGGTTGTCCGGAGCGAGTTCGTCGATCCGCTCGGTGATGGTGAGCGTGCCGAACTCGGCCTGGGGTCGGTCCTTCGGCCACACGACCGTGGCGTCGTCCACCGGGTCGCCGTCCGCGGCCAACTGCACCACCACCCGGAACCGCACCGGCCCCGTCGCCAGCCGCTCCGACAGCTCCGCGGCCAGGAAGTCGGTCGGCCGCGCCGCGGCCTGCTCGGCGGTCAGGTACTCGGTGCCCGCCCCCGGCACCAGCCGGAACCGGCCGAACCGGCCCGCCCCGGCGGCGTTCGTGAACTTGAACGCGGTGACGGCGAAGAACGCCTGCCGGGCGTAGCTCGACGGGATCGGCTTCGGGGCCTCGACGAACCGCCTCGCCGCCGGGTGGGTTTCGAGGAACGCGGCGATCGGCGGCGGGGTCGGGGCGTCCGGCTTCACGCTGTCGGCGGCGGCCGTGAGGAACGCCAGGAACTCCTCCCCGGTGCGGACCGGGAACCCGTTGTGCGAGTGGGCGACGATGTCCGTGTGGGCGTGCTCGCCGAGGTGGAACCGGACGGCCATCCCCTGCGGGCTCGACTCCCGCGGGTCGTTGTCGGCGGTGGCCGCGACCCGCCCGGCCGGCGAGAACCGGACGGTGACGGGCGTGGCCGGACGACTCGCGTGGGGTGCCCGGGTCAGGTCCGCCGCCCCGGCCGCCGGGGCGAACGTCCCGGCGTACATGCCGCCCCGGGCGTGGACCGGTCGGAACCCGGTGTGGGCCCCGCCGGCCAGGCGGTCGAGGGCGGCGAGCAGGTCGGACGCGAGCGCGGAAGGCATGGCGGACCTCTCCGGATCGGGGTTGGGGAAACGTCGTCATCCGTCTACCGCATCGCGGCCACCGCCTCCTCGGTGGTCAGCACCGCGTTGGCGATGAACCCGTAGTTGACCAGGGCGGCCTTGTAGCCGTCGCCGAGCGTCGGGTGCCGGGGGCCGGCGGTGGCGTCCGTCACCACCGCCACCTCGAACCCCTGCTCGACCAGCTCCCGGAGGTGGCTCTCGACGCACAGGTTGGCCAGCATCCCGGCCAGCACGACCTTGCCGAGCTTCCGCTTGCGGAGTTGGAACACGAGGTCGTTGGTCTGCGGCCCCCAGGCCTTGTGCGGCCCGGCCACGACCGTCTCCCCGTCCTCGATGTACGGCTTGTACCGGGCGAGCCAGTCGGCCCCGGGGCCGGCCGGACCGAGTGGGTCCGGGCGAAAGAACTCCCGGCCGCCGAGCATCCCTTGCTCGGCCGGCCCGCCGAACCGCCACCCCTGGTCGTGCGGGTACAGGTAGTGCGGGGAGACGAACACCCCGTAGCCGCTCCGTTTCGCGGCCCGGAACAGCCGGTCCAGGTTCTCGACCGTATTGTTCTCCCGGACGCTGTCGCCGACCAGCGGCCAGGACACGCCGGTCTCGCTCAGCACGTCGTTCTGCGGGTCGATGACGACCAGGGCGGTATCGGCCTTCGCGATGTCCACGGCTCGGCTCCTCGTGACGGGTCGGGGTGAGGTTTCCGGCGGGCGCCGTTACTTAGCGTGCTTGCCGAGGAAGTCCCGCATCAGCCCGGCGATCTCGTCGCCGTTGGTCTCCAGGGCGAAGTGCGTAGCTCAGGAGCAGGTCGAGCTGGACCTCCTTGTTCCCCTCGCGGTCCATGAGGAACTGGTCGTGGGCGGCCCCGTCCGGGCTGACCAACTCGGGGCGCGGGACGCCGTGCGTGTACTGCCACTTGGTGGCGTCGTAGGTCAGGAGCTTGCGGAGGGCGTCCCGTCGCTCCTTGCTGGTCGGCTCCTTCCAGTACGCCTTGATCGGCTTCCAGAAGTCGTTGCCCAGCCCCTCATCGTAGGCGTTCCCGTTCCGCACCACGATCGCGGTCACCCGCTCGGGGTGCTTCACCGCCAGCCGGTAGCCGACCGGGGCGCCGTAGTCCTGGACGTACAGGGCGTACTTCGTCAGCCCCACCGTCTCGGTGAACTTCTCGACGACGTCGGCCAGGTTGTCGAAGGTGTACGCGAACGTGTCCCGCGGCGGCATGGAGCTGTGCCCGTAGCCGGGGTAGTCCGGGGCGACGACGCGGTACTTGTCCGCGAGCTGCGGGATCAGGTTGCGGAACATCTGCGAGCTGGTCGGGAACCCGTGCAGGAGCAGGACCGCCGGGGCGTCCTTCGGCCCGGCCTCGCGGTAGAAGATGTCGAGGTCGCCGACCTTCACGGTCTTGTGCAGGGTCTTCGGCGGGTCGGCGGCGAGGGCCGGGCTCGCGGCCAGGGCGGCGGTCGTCAACAGGGTGAGCGCGCGGAACATGGTCGGTCTCCGTTGGTCGTGAGGGTGTGGTTCAGGTCAAGTAGCGCGGGCACGATCGGGTCAGACCTGGGCGGCCCCGCCGTCCACGAACAGGTCGGCCCCGGTCACGTAGCTGCTGTCATCAGACGCGAGGAACACCACGGCCTTGGCGATCTCGTCCGGGGCGCCGGGGCGGCCGAGCGGGGTGGCCTCGGACGCCCGGGCCACGAACCCGTCGATCTGCTCGTCGGTCAGGCCCAGCTCGGACTTGTACGCCGGGGTGACGACCGTTCCGGGGCTGACCACGTTCACCCGGATGTTCCGGCCCCGCAGGTCCGCCGCCCAGGTGCGGGCGAACGACCGGAGGGCCGCCTTCGTCGCCGCGTACACGCCGAAACCGGGCACCCCCTTCACCGACACCATCGAGCCGTTCAAGACGATCGACCCGCCGGCGGCCATCAGCGGCAGCGCCTTCTGCACGGTGAACAGGGTGCCCTTCACGTTGATCCCGAAGTACTTGTCGAAGTGCTCCTCGGTCACCTCGCCGAGCGGCTGGAATCCGCCGCCCCCGGCGTTGGCGAACAACACGTCGAGCCGGCCGAACCGCTCGCGGACGGTGGCGTACAGGCGGTCCAGGTCGGCGAGGTCCGACACGTCGCCCCGCACCCCGACGGCGTCGCCGAGTTCGGCGACGGCCCGGTCGAGTTCGGCCTGCCGGCGGCCGGTGACGACGACCCGTGCCCCTTCGGCGACGAACCGTTTGGCGGTCGCGAGCCCCAGCCCGCTGGTGCCGCCGGTGACCAGGGCGACCTTGCCGTCCAGCTTCCCGGCCATGACCGGCCCTCCTACTTCGTCCGGGTCGTGGGACCGCTACGCCGCTTCCCGCAGGACGACCTCGGGCCGGGTCGCCGCCCGGGTCCGCAGGTACGCCCTCGCGGAGTCGGCCATCGTCACGACCGCGGCCCCGAGCATGATCGCGTCCTTCACCACTAAGCGGCCGGGACCGGCGAGGAGCGGGAACCCGTGCTCGCCGCCGAGGTCCGGCACCCACACTTCGGGGGTGGTGACCAGGAACGACAGGGTGACGACCGACATCCCGGCCACCAAAAAGCTGCCGACCGCCGCCACCCGCGGGAGCACCGGGTGCAGGGCGATCATCACGCCGTACAGGACGATCACCGAGCCGAGCGCGTGGGCGAACGGGTAGGTGCCGTTCGCCTCGTGCCAGGCCCGGTTGGCCGGCACCAGCGCGCCCTCGGGGTTCATGTGGGCCTTGTAGTGGGCGGGGTCGGCGTAGACGAAGCTCATCGCCGGGCTGTTGGCCGCGAACGGGACGATCCCCTCGTCCTCGTACCGGTACACCTTCAGCCCGCCGATCCACACCAGCACCACCACGAGGCCGGCGCGGGTGAGGGTGACGCCGAACTGGTCCAGCCGGGCCGCGAACGCGAAGAGTAGGTCGAAGCGGGTCATCGCAAAGTCCTCTAAAGAGCGCGGTCCCCCGCCGGCCCCGCGGGCACCGGCCCGCGGGTCACTGTTCGCCGGCGTGGGGTGAATGGGTTAGGCGGCGGCCGCGAGAGGCGCGGCCCTCGGGAAGTCGAGGTCGGTGTCGGCGAGGTTGTTGAAGTAGTTGGTGAACACGTTCAGCGCGACGTGGGCGACCACCTCGGCGACCGCCCCGTCGTCCCACCCGACGGCCCGGACGGCGGCGAGGTCGGCGTCGGCCACCCGCCCGCGGGCGTCGGCCACCTTCCGGGCGAACCCGAGCAGGGCCGCGGTCCGGGCGTCCACCGCGGTGCCCTGCCGGGCGTCGCGGATCTGGTCGGCGGTCAGCCCGACCGCCTTGCCGACGGCGGTGTGGGCGGCGAGGCAGTAGCCGCACCCGTTCGCCTCGGCGACGGCGAGCGCGAGCTGCTCGCGGACCTTCGCCGGGGGCGCGCCCCCGGCCAGTGATCCGCTCAGTTGCAGGTAGCCGTCCAGCGTGGCCGGGCTGTTGGCCATCGCCCGGGTCATGTTCGGGACGAAGCCGAGCTTGTGCTGGACCGCGTCGAACAGGTCCTTCGGGCGACCGATCGCGGTACCGGGGTCAATAGCAGGGAGGCGTGACATGGTAGCAGTCCTTTCGAGTTCAGAACCGCTCCGGGAAGTTCCGTGGCAGTCGTCATGGACGTGATCACGCCCCATGCCAAATCGAAGGAACGATCGCAACCGGCTACCTGACAATCGCTTACCCCGAATCCGTGTTCGCAGGCTCCTTACGAATTCTCGTTGAATCACGGTTTCTCGTACCCTGTCTCCGAGAGTTCGTGAGGAGGCGATGATGGCCGCCGACTCCTCCACGCCGCTGTTCCTCGACCCGAAGCGGCTGCTCCTGGACATGGCCCGCGAGCACGTCCTGGCCGACGTGCTCCGGCTCGTCGTGGGCCGGCTGGCCGAGTCCCCGCGGGTGGCGCTGTCCCGGGTCTGGCTGGTCCAGAAGTCCGAGGACTGCACCGGCTGTCCGATGATGGCCGAGTGCCCGGACCGCTCGCTGTGCCTCCACCTGGCCGCCAGCGCCGGGCAGTCCGTCGCCGACCCCCGGGTCGGGTGGACGCGGCTGGACGGGGCGTTCCGCCGGTTCCCGCTCGGGGTCCGCAAGGTCGGCCGGATCGCGGCGACCGGCGAGCCGATCGAGGCCCCCGACCTGTGGCCGGACCCGCCCGCATGGGCGGCCGGGCCGGACTGGATGCGGGCCGAAGGCATCGCCGGGTTCGGCGGCCAGCCGCTGGTCCACCGCGGGCGGACGCTCGGGGTGCTGGCGGTGTTCGCCCGCGGGGGCATCGGGCCGGAGTGCATGGACTGGCTGCGGACCATCGCCGACCACGCGGCCGCGGCCATCGCCACCGCCCGGGCGTTCGCCGAGATCGACGACCTGCGGGGGCGGCTCGAAGCCGAGAACGAGTACTTGCGGGAGGAGGTTTCCCGGGCCGGGGCATTCGGCGAGCTGGTCGGGCAGGGGCCGGCCCTCGGGGCGGTCGCCCGGCAGATCGACCTGGTCGCCCCGACCGACTCGGCCGTGCTCGTCCTGGGCGAGAGCGGGACGGGCAAGGAACTCGTGGCCCGGGAGGTCCACCGGCGGAGCAAGCGGGCCGGGAGGCCGCTGGTCAAGGTGAACTGCGCGGCGGTCCCGCGGGAGCTGTACGAGAGCGAGTTCTTCGGCCACGCCCGGGGGGCGTTCACCGGGGCCCTGCGGGACCGGGCCGGGCGGTTCGAGCTGGCCGACGGGGGGACGCTGTTCCTGGACGAGGTGGGCGAAATCCCGCTGGAGTTACAGGCGAAGCTGCTCCGCGTGCTCCAAGAAGGCGAGCTGGAGCGGGTGGGTGAAGAGAAGACGCGGAAGGTGGACGTGCGGGTGGTCGCGGCGACCAACCGCGACCTGCGCTCGGAGGCCGAGGCCGGGCGGTTCCGGCAGGACCTGTACTACCGGCTGAGCGTGTTCCCGGTCGAGCTGCCGCCCTTGCGGAAGCGGCCGGAGGACATCCCGCTGTTGGCCGAACACTTCCTGGCACTCTCGGCCCGCAAGCTCGGCCGCCCGGCCCCGAAGCTCACGCTCGCCGCCGTCCGCCAGTTGCAGCAGTACACCTGGCCGGGGAACGTGCGGGAGCTGCAGCACGTGATCGAACGGGCGGTCATCACGGCCGACGGGGGGCGGCTCGCCGTCGACCTGCCCTCCGCCCCGGCCCGCCCGCCCGCGGCCGCACACCAACCCCCCGCCGGCAACGACCGGGTGCTGACCGACGCCGAGGTACGGGTGTTCGAGGCGGACAACATCCGGGCGGCGCTGCGGCACGCGAACGGCAAGGTGTCCGGCCCGGGCGGGGCGGCCGAGCGGCTCGGGGTCAAGCCGACCACCCTGGCGTCCCGGATGCGAGCGTTGGGAATCGGGAACGGTCGGGCGAGTCCCGGAGTAGGCACGCCTTAAGGTTTTGCCGCGTCACTGGGCCGCCGCTTCCGCGTGTGCTACAGAGGCGTCCTCACCCGCGGCCGTGGGCACGCAACCAACACGCAAGTCTCTTCCCGCCGCGTCGGATCGGGGTGGGGGTGTCCCCAGCACCGTCGCGCGGGTGCCAGACGTCCGAGAGGCGACCGGATGGTCACGAGCCGTTTGTGTCCGCGATCCTGTACCGCCGGGCTCACTTGCCGATGCAGAAGCGGATTCCCCGGTGCGTGGCGTGCAACGGGAGCACGGAAATCAGGCGTTTTTCAGGGTGTCGGCCTGGCCGAGACGTGTCCGAGGAGCCCGTTTTGCACGTCTTGCGCGGCGTTCCGTACCGATTCTGTACCCGGTCAACCGACCACTACCGGAGTGTCTTCGTCGTCAGCCGGCGGCAACACCAGCCCGTCCGTCGTGAGACCGTCGGCCCACTCGTTCGATGCCGCCAAGACCTGCGCCGCCTCCGTCTCCCCGGCCGGGGTGAGCATGCCGCGCTCGGCGAAATAGCGGATCGCCTCGACCCAGCCGCGCTCCTTGGACAACTCGGCCAGTTCGTCGCCGTCGGCGGGCGTGACGCGGTCGAAGCGGGATAGGAGATCGGCGGCGTTCTCGGGTAGCATGGCGGTAGTGTACCCGACCCGCCCCTCACTGGTCGATAGAGGCGTCGCCCGCCGCAGGCCCCAAGCGGGCTGTGGTCTAGACGTGCACGACCCGGGTATCGGCCGCCGTCGCCTTGCCTTTCGTCGGCCGCACGGAGATTTCGACGTCCTGGCCGAGCCGGTTCAGGAACTTCAAGAGCCGGTCCACCGTGAACCCGTCCAGCTTCCCCCGCACCAGGTCCGACACCTTCGGCTGCGTCACGCCGAGGAGGGCGGCCGCCTTCGCCTGGGTCAGCTTCCGCTCGCCAATGACCTCGCAAATGCGGATAGCGAGGTTCGCCTTCGCGAGCGCGACGCCGGCCTCGGGAAGCCCGAGGTCGGCGAACACGTTCCCGCTACTCGGCGTTACCGGCTCAGCTGTCCCCTTGCTCTTGGGCTGCGATCCAGCTTTCATAGTGCTCCTTAGCCGTCTTCAGCCGCCGTTCCACGAGGTCGAGGTCCGGCTTCGGCGTCTTGATGCCGCTCTTCGACTTCTTCTGAAAGGCGTGTAGCACGTACACCGCCCCCTTGAACTTCACCGTGTACACGCCCCGGTAAGTGTCGGAGTCGTGGTCGGCCACGACTTCCAGCACGCCCGCCCCCTTCTGTCCCTTGAGCGGCTTGGCGTGGACGTGCTTGCCACCCTGTTGAGCCTGTCTGAGGGCGAACCCCATCACCCGCTTCACTTCGGGCGGGAAGCCGGACAGGTCATCGAGGCTCGACCCGATCCAGAACAGGGGCTTGTCCGGTGGGGCTTCTTCCTCTGGCTCATCGGCACCGCTCATGGGGATTATATCCCAAATCTGGGATAACGTGTCAAGGTGAACCTTCCTGGGCGCCGGAGAACGTGCCGCGTGATTTGTGCAAGGGACGCTTGCACGGGAACGTCGTGATCGAATTCGGTTTCCAGGTTTTACGCCAACCGAGGATGTCCAGCGGGATCCGTGTCGACATCTCGTCCCACGTCCGCCCGGCGAACTCTCGACCGGCCGTCTACCTGCCCGTCCCCTGGGCCACCCCCCCACTTGGCCTTGTCCGCCGTGGCCCCTCACGCCCCCCGTAGTCCGCGTCCGCGGCCGGCACCCTCGACCTTTGTCGTGTAGCCGTTGCCCCGGGCCGTTCCTCAGCTCATTCTTCTTTGGACACGGCCCTTCCTCGTGTGCTATCCGACCGCCGGGTAGACCGAATCCCCCACCTCTGCTCAGGGCCGTCCCCTGACGAGAGGCGGGCGTAGCACGGAAGGTTTTTTCGTGCCCCGCCTCCGCGACCCTTTCCCAGCGGAGGCCTATCATGGCCGACCTGACCCGCGCGAGCCGCGAGCTGTTCCGGCGGACCCCCGACGAGTACGTTCCCGACTTACCCACGCTGGTGGGCCGGTGCCGGGAGCAGCGGGACCGGTCCGCCGACCGGTGGCAACTCCCGCAGACCCTGAAGCCCGTCTCCCTCCCCGGCAGTGTCGGGGTGGAACTCGGGACCGACGGGGCGTTCGAGCTGAACGACTGGTCCTTCAGCCAACTGTGCAAGCTGGCCGCGGTGAGCAAGGACACGCTCAACCGGCTGTCCCCGGGGACCACGGCCGCGGCCCTGTCCGAGACCCTGCCGGCGGCGAAGAAGCCGACCCAGGTGCTGACCGAAGGCAACCGCGTGCGGAGCGTCCACGGGACGCAGTACGAGCGGCTCTGGAACGCGGAACTCCTCGCGGTCGTGCAGGAGTTCGCGGTCGATTTCCAGCCGCCCCCGAAAGGCTTCAACGACGCGACCGGCCTGTACCTCGGCGAGCAGGACCTGTTCGCCTTCCTCGTCGATCCCACCGGGTGGGTCGAGGTGGACGGCGAGGGGTTCTGCCCCGGGTTCTTCGTCTGGAACTCGGAGGTCGGCCGGCGGACGGTCGGCGTCACCGCGTTCTGGGCGCAGGCCGTCTGCGGGAACCACCTGATCCACGGGAGCACCGACGCGACCGAGACGGTGTGGAAGCACACCTCGAAGGTGTCCGACGCCCTGACCGGCATTCGCCGCGCGATCCTGTCGCTCGTCGAGCGGCGGGACGAGCGGAAGGACGACTTCGCCCGGCTGGTCAAGAAGGCCATGACCGAGACGCTCGGCGACGAGGCCGAGGAGGTGGTGAAGGTCCTGGCCAAGGAGGGCGTGCAGCAGTTCCTGGCGAAGCAGGCCGCGGACCTGACGCTGGAGTTGGGCCGGAAGTTCACCCTGTTCAACTTGGTGGACGCCCTGACCCGGCTCGCGCGGGAGTTTCCGAACGCCGGCGACCGCACGGCCGCAGACGAGAAGGCGTCGAGGCTCCTGACTCTCGCTGACCGCGGCCAGCCGGCGCGACTCGTCTCCGTCGCGTGACGGACGCTCGCTCCCTTTCTTGCCGCCCCGCCGACGGGGGCGATCACCATACGACGGCATTCGGACTCGGGCGGCCCGCGAATAGTTCGCGGGACCGTCCTCACCCGTTTCGGAGAGAAGAGCGATGGCACAGAAGAGCAACACGCAGCCGCAACCGAAGCCCAAGGCGGACACGGAGCGGCAGAAGCCGGCGTTCGAGTTCCGGCTCGGTCGGATCCGCGCGACCGTGTGGGAGAACCACCACGAGAAAACCGGCCGGTGGTTCTCGGTATCCGTCACCCGCACCTACAAGGACGGGGACGGGAAGTGGCAGAACGCGACCACCTTCGGCCGGGACGACCTCCTGGTCGTGGCCGAGGTTGTCCGCCAGGCCAGACTGTGGATCGGCCAGACCGAGCGGAACGAGTCGCGGGCCGATGACGACGCGGACGCCGGGGCCGACGTGCCGTTCTGACGGACCGCGTGAAGAGGATTTACTCACGGATGGCTGCTACGCCCGACCTCTTCACCTTGGACAAGCCCCTATCACTTCCTTCACCCATTTCTCTCCACCGACCGCTCGCCGGCGGTGACGCCCATAAGCACGCTCCGTTCTTCACCCTTCCGGCGCTGTTGTTGCCTGTGGATCGCTTGCCGGGGAAGACTCATCGTGCGGGCACACCGACTGGTGCTGCGGGGCCTCAGCGCCCGCGCCCACGGATCAACAACGTCAACAGAGTCCGTCTTCGCCGGCCTCACGGCTTCTTCGACGCGCGGCCGCCGGGCGGGATCAGGCCGTTCAGGTCGGTGAAGAGCTTCTCGAACCGATCGAGCGCGGGCTCGACATCGGGTAGCGACTTGAAGAGCCCTGTCCGCTTCTCGAACAGGTGAGCGGCCGGGGCGAAGTGGTCGAACTCGGGCACGTCCGCCTTCACCGTCCGGAAGTTCTCCTCGAGGGACGTCTTCCCGGTTCGTTCTTGCCGACGAGACAGGTTACCGGGCCAAGGGGGAACTCCCCGGAATCCTCGACGCACCGGAATTTGGTAACATGGGCGGTTCGCAGTTTCATCGGTTACACCGTCGCTCGCAGCCGAATAGGACCGGGAATCGTTTGAATGAAGTAGGTGAGCATACCCACATCGCCAGTGTCTTGGAAGGTTGGTGGAGACGGGCGCGATCGTCGATTTGCGATCCGCGCCGACCCGCGGCGTGGTAAGGTTCCCCCATGCTCACCTCTTACATCGCCCTCACCTCCCGCCGCGGCCTCGAAGCCTTCCTGCCCGAAACCGACCAAGACGCGCCGGAACTCGCCCGGCGAACGCGGTGCGGCCCCGAGCTCTGCTACTGGACCGTGTTGGCTGACGACGATGCCCGACGGGTGGGGCGGACGCTGGCCGCGGGCGAACCGGCGGCCGCTCTCGCGTTGCTGGACCGGGCCGCGGCCTACGCCGGGCCGGTCCTCCCCACGGTCGGGTAACCCAACCCCGGCCCGCTCTGCCAATGTGCGATCCGTCTGGAGAACCTGTTCGTAGCCCGCGGTGTCCCGCTCAACCGGTCCGTTTCTGCAAAGTCTTCCGGTTCTGCCGACCGATACGCTTGGTACGCGCGAACCCGATTGCGAACGGGCCTTGCAGACTGCGGCCAACACCTCCGCTGACCGGAACACGTGGGTCTCGGGACGGGGACCGGCGGGAGCCCGCCGGTTCGTGCCGACGTGGCCTTCCGCCTAACGACGGCCGGGCGGTGAGCCTCGTGAATCCCGTTTCCCCCCAACTTCCCCGGGCTCGAAGGGCCACGGAGTCAGCGATGAGACCACCGAGCATTCGACGTACGGGGGCGGGCCTCGCACTCGTCTCCGGCCTCATGGCCGGTTGCGCGGGGCTTTCCGGCCCCGGGTTGAAACCGGACACGTCTCCCCCGGTATCGAGGGCCGCCGCGACGCGGGTGGGCGCCTCGTCCGAGCCTCCCCCGCCGATCAGGCTCGCCTCCGCCACGGCCGACCCCGCCGCACCCGCTCAACCGCCGCCCGTGGCCCCGCTCAGCGGGATGTCCGAACTCACGGTCGAGGCGCTCGTCGAGCAGGTGCTGGCCCGGAACCCCTCGCTCGCCCAGATGGCGGCCGCGTACGACGCGGCCGCCGCCCGCTCCCCCCAGGTCTCCTCCCTCGACGACCCGCTCGTCGGGACCACCCTGGCCCCCGGCGCCCTCGGGTCCCGGCCGGACGGGTATCGGGTCGAGGTGTTTCAGCGGTTTCCGTTCCCGGGGAAGCTGTCGCTCAAGGGGGAGGTCGCCCGGGCCGAGGCGAGCGCCGCCGGCCGGGACGTCGAGGGCATGCGTCAGCAGCTCACCGAGGCCGCCCGGGATTCGTTCTACGAGTACTACCTGGTCGCCCGCGCCACCGCGGTGAACGAGGAGATCCTGAAACTGCTCCGGAGCTCCAAGACGACCGCCGAGGACCTCTACAAGACGGGCAGGGTGAAGCAGCAGGACGTACTCGTCCTGGATGTCGAGATCGGCCGCCGGCGGAACCGCTCGGTCCTCCTGGACCGGCAGCGGCGGGTGGCGGTCGCCAGGATGAACGCCCTCCTGCACCAGCCGCCGGATACGCCCCTCCCGCCGCCCCCCAAGGAGGTCAAGGTCGAGGGGGATCTTCCCGACCCCAATGCCCTCCGGGACCAGGCGCTTTCCCAGCGGCTGGACCTCCTCGCCCTGACGGACCGGATCGCCGGGGCGCAGGCCGCCTTACAACTCGCACACCGAGAGTACTACCCGGACTTCGACGTGATGGGGGCGTACGACAGCTTCTGGGACAACTCGGGGCAGCGGTTGCAGGCCGGCGTCCGGATCAACCTGCCGATCCGCCTGACCCGCCGCGGCGCGGCGGTCGCCGAGGCCCAGGCGCGGCTTGCCGAACTCCAGGCCCAGTTCGCCCGGCAGCAGGACCAGGCGGGGTTCGAGGTGCAGCAGGCGTACGAGCAGTGGCGGGAAAGCCTCCTGACAGTCCGGCTGTTCGAGTCGGAGGTGCTGCCCGCGGCCCGGCTGAGCGTGAAGTCCGCCCAGACCGGATACCAGACGGGCGACGCATCGCTCCTGGTCCTTCTGGAAACCCAGCGGAACCTCGCGGACCTTCAGGACCAGTACTACCAGGCGACGGCCGAGTTCTTCCGCCGGCGGACGGTGGTGCAGCGGGCCCTGACCGGGTCGCCCTCCACGAGCCCGCTGCCCATGCCGCCGGAACGGCCGATGCCCGGCCAGCCCGGTTCCCCGACGGGGATGAGCCGCCAGTAGGGCTGGCCTTGTGCGGACCTCGGAGGGAACCCCGCTCCGGCCCCTCTCACCGCGCCGGCCATTCGTACCGGGAGGTCGTTTGCACCGGCCGGGGGGCGGGGAGGTACGAGGTGGAGTGGGTCACCGTCGGCGGAGGCGGGCTCATGACCGGCCGGTCGATGCCCCGCGCGAACGAGTCATACCCGGGGCGGACGGGGACGGGATACGGCGAGTAGCCGGCGACGCCGCCCCCGAGTCGGTCGCCGCCGGTGCCTGACTCGGCCCGGGGACAGGTGGGGCAGGCCCCTGGACCGCCCGCCGGGGCCGCAGGTCCGCCGGGCACCCCGCACTGGGGGCAGCTCGGACAGCCGCCCTCGCCCTTACAGCACCCGCCGCACGCCCGGGCCACGTCCACGCCGGCCAGTGCGACCACCGCCAGGGCAACTCCGGTGACGATCCATCGCATCCGAGTTCTCCTCTGCCGCGTCGTGCGGCAACACGGGTGTTGGAAAAGCTGCCACGAAGTCGGCAACTGTTACAGGCGGGAGCGGTCTACTTCCGCGCCCCGCTCCGACCAGCCCCGCCGCGAATCCCGGCCCGAAAGTCCCTGCGGACCCGAGGGTTTTCTCCGCTCCGGTCCGCGGTCGGGCGGTTCCCGCGCTGGGCCGGGCCGACATACAGCAAGTGATGTGCCGGGCGGCGGGCGGGCGACGTGGCGTTCATGTACTCAGTCGGGCAGCTTGAACGACACTTCCCGCTCTCCCCCGTCTCGCTCCAGCGTGAGGGACACCTTCGCCCCTCGGACGGCGAGCGACCGCCGCACCGGGGCGAGCGGCAGGCCCTCCACCCGCTCGCCGCTGGCCTTCACGATCACGTCCCGGGGCCGGACGCCGGCGAGGGCCGCCGGGCTCCCGGCTTCCACATCGACCACGGTCGTGCGCCCGGCGAGCCGGACGACCGTGAGGCCGCTCAGGTCGTGGGTGTCGGCCTGGTCGTACCGGCTGCCCTTCTTCAGGTAAATCGCCCCGCCGGCGAGGTCGAACGTCGCCACGTACCGCGACCAGTAGTTGAGGCCCAGGTAGTTCCGGCCGGACGCGGTGAAGATGACACCGGCGTGGCGATGGCCGGCGAGTTCCATCTCCGCGAGCCGCCCCCGCCACCGCACGGACGGCCCGGACAGGGACACGGCGAGGGCCGTGTCGATGGGCTTGACTTTGTCCTGCTTGACGAGCACGTCGAACGCCTCGGCCCGGAGGAGGCCGGTGCCGCCGCCCGAGGCGGCACCCGTATCGACCAGGAACAACTCCGGGCCGGCAAGCCCGGCAATCTTGACCGAGACGAAGGGGACGTTGCCCTTGATGGTCACCGGCAGGCGGTCGCCCGCGGCCGGCCCGGGTGACCGGAGGAAGACTACCTCCTCCCGGTCGGGGTCCACGCGGAACACGTGCCTGGAGAGGAAGTCCATCCCGACGCAGCCGTACACCTCCTCGCCGAGGCCCTCGCGTAAGCGGCGGAGGTCGGACGTGACGACCGGGGAGCCGGTCTTGAGACTCATCCCGCCGAGCTTCGCGTCCGGGGGCGGGTAGAGCGGCATTCGGACGATGCCGTCGGCCGTCCGCACCTCCTGCGTCGAAACCGGCTCGCCGAGGAGCGGGGCGAGCGAGCTGTCGTAGACGCAGCCGGAGCAACCGGTGTCGAGGGCGAAGGGGTAGGTCTTCCCCTTCAGCTCGACGGGGACGAGCAGGAGCAGTCCTCCCTTGGCGAGCGTGAACCGTTCGACGACGGCTTCCCCGGCCGGGGCTCCGGGCGGTGGCCCCGCGGCGGGCCGGGTCGAAATCCAGTAAGTGGCGGTCAGTGCGGCGGCGAGCGAGAAAGCGGTGAGTCGGGTTCGTGACGGCATAACAGGCCTCCTGCCCGTTGAAAAGGCGCGGCCGGGGGACTTTCCCTGCCCCGGGCCGCTCACGCACCAAGTCCCGGGTATTCTCCACTCCGTGGACTGCGGTCGGGTGGTTCCCGCGGCGCGCGGGGGCCGCGAACCCGGGACACCAGCCCAGATCGGGAACGAACCCGGCTCTCACTCAGCGCTTTTCCAGCTTGGTGATGGTGTAATTCGTGCCTTTCGCCCGGAGCCGGCCGCTCACGTTGTCCCCGGTGGCAATCCCGTCCAGGACCTTCGGGTCAGACACCGGGTACTTCATCTCCATCGCCTTCATGAGCCCCGGGATCTCCTCGTGGTCCAGGGTCACACTCGTCTTGTCCGAGGCCACGGCCGTGACCTTGCCCTTGATGTCGTAGTCCTTCTCCTCGGCGGTTGCGCCGGGCTGCGCCTTGTCGGCCGGCTTCTGGCAGCCGGCCAGGACCAGCAGGGACACGATTAGGGCGGGCAGACAACGCATCTTCACGGCAACCTCCCTTTCCGGGGCGAAAATGGCGGGGGGCGGTGAACAGGAGCCAACCCGAAGCGTCAGCGCGACCCGATCGCCTCTCCGCTGGTCCTGCCACCGCCCCCCATGTGTGCGGCACCCCGACCCGTAGGCTCTCCCCGCGAGCAGTGGTGCCGCAAGGTGGTCCGCGAGAGACTCGGTCCATCGTTACCGACAGCAGCCGCCGCGGACCTGAACCCCCGGCCCGTAGTAGGCCCGCGGAGCCGGGTAGGCGTAGTAGGGCGGCACCGCGCCCACCGGCATCATCCGGCCGCACGACCCACACCCGCAGGACATCCGGGGCATACCGCCGTTACCCATCGCCATGCCCGCATGGCCGCCCATGCCTCCGTCGCCCATCGCCATGCCGGCGTGGTCGGGCGCAGGCCCACTCTGGCCGCCCGGCCCGGTCGCCGCGCCGTACTGGGCGCCCTTCAACCCCGCCGCCTCCAACGTCTCGATCAACTGCTTGGTGCTCACCTTGCCCTTGTCGGTGAACTCAACACCGACCGCCTGCTGCTGCGGGTAGGGCGTCACCTTCGCGACCCCCTCGACCTTGCCCAGGGCGGCGGTGGCCTTCTTCCCGGTGGCCTCGTCCTTGAGCCCCGGGACGCTCAGAACGAGCACCCCGCCGTACGCCATCTCGCGCCCCATCATGTGCGGCGTGGCGGACACCGCGCGGGCGACCTCCTGCGCCGAGATCACGACTTCCTCGAACTCGACCACGGCGTACTTGCCCGGGAAGTCCACCCGGACGGACCTCACCCCCTTGACCTTCTTCAGCGACCCCTCGACGGTCGTGGCGCAGGGCGCACAGTGGAGGCCCGAGACCATGTAGGTGGCCTTGGTGACCTCCGCCTTCTCCGGTTGCTTCTTCGGGTCCTCGGCGTAGCCGGTCGGGGCGAAGGCCACGACGCCCACCGCGGCGAAACAGAGCAACGACCTCATGCGGCACCTCCGAATGACAGGCTGGGTAGGGACCGAGGAGCGGCGGCCTGTGCGCCGGCTTCACTCGGGGCGAGGCGGCCGAATCACTTTTTCTTCGGCTCGTCCGGGCCCTCGTTGGTCCACTGCCGGCCGACGTCGTCCACCGACTTGGGCGGGTCGATCTGGGGGACCGGGCCGATGTAGGCCCGCCGCTTGCGGAGGTCCGTGGTCGAGACCTTGAACGCCTTGTCCCGGCCGGCCAGGATGTCTTCCCCGACCATGCCGTCCTTAGTCGCCGCCCACATGAGGAGCGGGTCGCTCATCGGCAACTCCTGCTTGGGGTCGGGCCAGGTGTGCCAGGTCTTCCCCCACGTCGTGACGAGCCCCTCCATGAGCTTGTCCTCGTCGGCCGGCTTCATGCCCGGGGCGATGAGCAGGCCCGCAGTCACCTCGTAGGTGTGCGGGTGGTAGTACTTCTTCTCCGCCGCCGGGAGCGCCCGGTAGAGCTTGTCGGCGATGATGTACTCGACGCCGAGGAGCTTCGCGGTCTTTCCCGTGCCGTCGAAGATGACGCACTGGTGAACCCCGTCCGACACGGGCATGCAGTAGTGGTGGGCCTCGAAGACGAGCTTCGGGTCCTTCTTCGCCAGGTGGAAGGCGCAGACGTAGAGGTGCATCTGCCCGAGCGGCCCGTCACCCTTGGGCTGCGCCGTACCGTGGTCGGCCCGGGTCGGAGTTACGGGGCTAAGGCCGATCGCGGCGGCCCCGAGCACGGCAAGCGATTCCCGACGGTCCATCACTTTTCTCCTCCTCTGGACAACGGGTCGGTCAGACCGGCTGCGGGCCGTAACGGGTACGCTCTGCCGGGCGCGGCGGCCGGCGCGGTCTACGACGCGCCGCGCCGGGAATGGGGAGCGTGGGACGGCGGAGGGACGCGGTCGCGTCCCACTTTGGCCGACGACACTCCGCTAGCGGTCGGCGGGGACTCGGCGTTACCGCGGACGGTCACCGGGAGTCGGCACGGAGCGGCCTAGATAGTGAAGTGCCGGAGGACCACAACGAGGTCGGGCGGTGGTGGGAGATCGTAACGCAGAAGGGAGTCCGGCCGGACACGCGAAGGCGGAAGGAGGCCGAAGGGATTGGACTGTGCGAGGGGAGTCGAAAACCAGTCAGCCAGTTGCTCCGCCCCGATCACAGTGCCCGACGGCTTAAAAAGGACCTGGGCTTCGGCGGGGGTCTTCTTGCAGCACGGGGAGCTGAGTCGGCCGGCCGGGTCGGATTGGCCGGCGGGCGCGTGCCGCGCACACGCGCAGCAGCTTTTCCGGGGCCTAGTGCCCTCCCACGACGACCCCGTGTCTCGGCCGGTGTTCGCAGGGTCGGACCGGTCGGCCGCCGTGGGGTGCGCGCAGCAGACGCCCCCGCAGCAGCACCCGGCCCCGCGGGGGGAGAGCCAGACGAAGCAGAGCCTGTGGTCCCCGTTCGGGCAAACGCAGTCGAAGCGCGTCGCATTCGCGACCAGCGACATGACCGTCAGGAGCCACACGAGTACCGTGCGGGCCGCGCTCGGGGGGAACGCCATGCCACTTCCTTTACCGACGGGACCCGGACCGTCAACCCCACCTGTCCGCTTTGGCCGTGATGGCGCTGCCTCCGCGGCCGCTCGTCCCGCTCATTTTGCCCGCGCTGCCGGGCTCCTCGTGCGGAGTTCCCGGTCCCCGGAGAGCTTCGCCAGGTTCGCCCCGGTTCCGTTTCAGGGCTGGTATTCCTCTTTCGGAGTTCGCCACTAACGGGTCCACCACCGGGCCACCCACACGCAAGCGGGTACGAGAAGCGTCAGTTGCAAGAACGGCCAGAGCCCGGCCTCCAGCACCGGAACGACAGGCATGGCCCCGGAATATGACCACCGACCGGTCGCCCGGGCGAACCACTCGAAGGCCAGGGCGCAGACCGCCCCCAGCACGGCCGCAAAGAGGTAGACGTTCCACCGCCCGGCCGTGGGCCACGAACGACTTCCGGCCGCAAGTGTGCCGAGCCCGACGACCGCGGCGGTGAGGGCCACGTCGCCCAGGGCCGCGACCGTGCAAGTCCGGAGCGTTTCACGCCACGGGCGGCCGGCCGTCTGCGCGAAGCCGGACATCTGGGCCATCTCCCACCCGAGGTTGAGCCCGAAGGCGGCAACGCACAGGGCGAGGTAGAACGCTCGGAGCGGGCGGGAAGTCGTGTTCACCGTCTCCGCCCTCAAAGCGGCGCGCGCCGCAGCCGGAGCGAGTTCCCCACGACCGAGAGCGAACTCAGACTCATGGCCGCGCTCGCCCAGACGGGGCTGATGAGGACGCCCGTGAACGGGTAGAGGACGCCGGCCGCGACGGGAATGCTGAGCGCGTTGTAGACGAAGGCGAGGAACAGGTTCTGGCGGATGTTCCGCATGGTCGCGCGGCTCAGCCTTCTCGCCCGGGCGACGGCCCGCAGGTCCCCGCGGACGAGGGTCACCCCGGCCGACTCGATCGCCACGTCTGTCCCGGTCCCCATCGCGATCCCAACCTGGGCCTCGGCGAGGGCCGGGGCGTCGTTGATCCCGTCCCCGGCCATCGCGACGACGTGCCCCTCCGCTTGGAGGCGCTTGACGAGCGCGTGCTTCTCCTCGGGGAGCACCTCGGCCACGACCTCGTCGATCCCGAGTTCGCGGCCGACCGCCTCGGCCGTGCCCCGGCGGTCGCCGGTCAACATGATGATCCGAAGCCCGTCTTCGTGCAGAAGCCGGATGGCCTCGGGGGTCGATGGCCGGATGGGATCGACGACGCTCACGAGGCCCGCGTAGCGGCCGTCAACGGCGACGAGCACCACCGTCTGGACCTCGCTCGGTACTGCGTCGGCGCGCGGGTCGGGCTGCAGCTCCTGGTAGATGACGCCCTCGTCCCGGAGCATCGCGGCGTTGCCGAGGGCGACCTTCCGTCCCTCGACCGCCCCGGCGACCCCCTTCCCGGTCACGGACCGGAAGTCCCTCACCGCGCCCGGCTCAAGGCCGCGATCCCTCGCGCCCTTGACGACGGCGGCCGCGAGCGGGTGCTCGCTCCCGCGCTCGAGCCCCGCGGCGAGGCGGAGCACCTCGTCCTCGGTGAACCCCTCGGTCGGCTGGACCCGGGCCAGGCGGGGCTTCCCCTCGGTGAGCGTTCCCGTCTTGTCCACGACGAGCGTGTCTGCCCGGCCGAGGACTTCGAGGACCTCGGCGTTCTTGATGAGGACCCCGCTCTCCGCCCCGCGGCCGGTCCCGACCATGATCGCCATCGGGGTCGCAAGCCCCAGCGCGCACGGGCAGGCGACGATGAGGACGGCCACGGCGTTTACGAGCGCGTGCGCGAGCCTTGGCTCCGCCCCCCAGACGGCCCAGGCGAGGAAAGTCAGGACGCTCACCCCGAGGACCGCCGGGACGAAGTACAGGGACACGCGGTTCACGAGCCGCTCGACCGGGGCCCGGCTCCGCTGGGCCTCGGTCACCATCCGGACGATCTGGGCGAGGAGCGTGCCCGGGCCGACCCGGTCGGCCCGGACGAGGAGCCCGCCGGTGCCGTTCACCGTCCCCGCGACGACCTTCGCCCCCGGCTCCTTCTCGACCGGGATGGGCTCGCCGGAGATCATCGACTCGTCGAGCGAGCTCTGGCCCTCCACCACCGTGCCGTCCGCCGGCATCTTCTCTCCGGGCCGGATGCGGAGCAGGTCGCCCGACCGCACCCGGTCCACCGGGACGTCCTCTTCCCGGCCGCCCTCTCGGACGACCCGGGCGGTTTTGGGGGCAAGTCCCAGGAGCTTTCGGATCGCCCCGCTCGTCTGGCTTCTGGCCCGGACTTCGAGCACCTGCCCGAGGAGGACCAGGACGGTGATAACGGCCGCCGTGTCGAAGTAGACCTCGACCGCCCCGCCGGCCGTCCGGAACCCGTCCGGGAACGCCCACGGGACGACGGTCGCGACGACGCTGTAGAGGTAGGCGGCCCCGACCCCGATGGCGATGAGCGTAAACATGTTGGGGCTTCGGTAGGCGACCGACTGCCAGGCGCGGGCGAAGAACGGCCAGCCGGACCAGAGGACCACCGGGGTCGTGAGGACGAGCCCGACCCAGTTCACAACCCGCATGTCGAGGGCGTGGAGCGGCCGCCCCGGAAGCATGTCGGCCATCGCGAGGAGGAACACCGGGACGGTGAGGGCCAGACCCCACCAGAACCGCCGGCGCATGTCGGCGAGTTCGGGGTTCGGCGGCTCGTCCACGGTCACGGTCCGGGGTTCGAGCGCCATCCCGCACTTGGGGCAACTCCCGGGATGGTCGCTCACCACCTCCGGGTGCATGGGGCAGGAGTACTCGACCTTCGTGACCGGGAGGTCGCCGCCAGCCGGCTCGAGCGCCATCCCGCACTTGGGGCAGCTCCCCGGGTGGTTTTGGACGACCTCCGGGTGCATCGGACAGGTGTACTTCGCGCCCGGGATCGCTGCCGCAGGGGCTGCGCCCGGCACCGGCCGCGGGGGCTCATGCACCGAGTCGGTGCCGCAGCACGAGTGGCCCGCCGAGGCGGCCGGTCGGCCGACGTAGCGGCCCGGGTCGGCCCGGAACATCTCCCGGCACGACGGGGCACAGAAGAAGTACGTCTGCCCGCCGTGGGCCTCCGAGCCGCCGCGGGCCGTCGCCGGATCCACCGTCATGCCGCAGACCGGGTCCGTGACCCGGACCCCCGGGCGGACGCCCTCTTCGCCACTCACGGGTGAAGCCCTCCGACGAGGTGTGTCTGCCGACCCGGACCGCTCTTCGAGGGCCGTCGCGGTCAGGCCGTCGCCCCGGCCATCTTGCGGCACTCTTCCGCGCTCTGCCGGCAGGCGTCGGCACAGCGGCGGCAGTGCTCGACCCGGTGCCGGCCGCACTCGGCCGCGCAGGCTTCACACGCCTCGGCGCACGCCCCGCAGACGGCGACCGCGAACCGCGACCCGCGGCTCATGAACGCCGCGGCGGCCCAGCAGAGTTCGGCGCAGTCGCGGTCCAGGCGGATGCACTCTGCCATCGCCTTCGCGTCGCCCTCTTTGAGACAGGCGTCGGCGCAGTGCTCGCACTCCTCGGCACAGCGGACGCAGGCGTCGATGCAGGATTGATGTTGCTCGTGAGCCATGACCTTCTCCTTTGGTTGTCAGGGGTGATGGCCGCTCTTTACCAGGGACCCCGCCGCACCAAGGTGACCCCTCTCATGGTCCGGGTCACGCAACCCCCCCGCCTTTCCCCGACGGGGCCTGCGGGCGGGCCGCGGGCCGGACCTCGGCCCACCACTTCCAGATCGTGTACACCGCCGGGTAGATGAGGAGCTCGAGGATGAACGAGGTGACGACCCCGCCGACCATCGGGGCGGCGATCCGCTTCATCACGTCCGACCCGGTGCCGGTGGACCACATGATCGGGAGGAGCCCCATCAGGATCGCCATGACCGTCATCATCTTCGGCCGGACCCGCTGGACGGCCCCCTCCATCACCGCCCCTTCGAGATCCTCCAGGCCGGCCATCCGGCCCTCCTTCTTCCGCCGCTCGTAGGCGTGGTCCAGGTAGAGGAGCATCACCACCCCCGTCTCGGCATCGACCCCGGCAAGCGCGATGATCCCGACCCAGACCGCGACGCTCAGGTGGTAGCCGAGGAGCCACAGGAGGAGGAACGCCCCCACGAGGGAGAACGGCACGGCCAAAAAGACGATGAGCACCTTCGCGATCGACCCGGTATTGAGGTACAGGAGCACGAAGATAACGAGGAGCGTCACCGGGATCACGTACAGGAGCCGCCGGTTCGACCGCTCCATCCCCGCGTACGACCCGCTCCACTCCAGGTGATACCCGGAGGGGATGTTGACGTTCTGGGCGACCATCGCCTGGGCGTCTGCGACGTAGCCCCCCGTGTCCCGGCCGGCCACGTCGATGTAGACGTACCCCACGAGTTGCGCGGCCTCGCTCTTCACCATCCCCGGACCGGAAACGATCTTGAGGTCGGCGAGTTCTTCGAGCGGCACCTGCTGCCCGAGCGGGGTCTCGACGAGGACCCGCCTGAGCCGCCAGAGGTCTTCCCGGAACGACCGCCCGTAGCGGACGTTCACCGGGTAGCGCTCGCGGCCCTCGACGGTCGTCGTCACGTTCGCCCCGCCGACCGCCGACTGAATTACCTCCTGGACGTCGGCGACGGTGAGCCCGTACCGGGCGATGGCGTCCCGCTTGGGGGTGAAGTCGAGGTAGTACCCCTCGGACACCCGCTCGGCGAAGGCGCTCCGGGTCCCGGGGACCATCGAGACGTGCATCTCGATCTCCTTCCCGATGCGGCTCACTTCCTTCAGGTCTGGCCCGAAGACCTTCACCCCGATGGGCGTCCGGATGCCGGTAGCGAGCATGTCGATCCGGCCCTTGATCGGCATGGTCCACATGTTCGTAAAGCCGACCTGCTTCTGTTTCAGCGCCCGGTCCATCTCGGCGATGAGTTGGTCGTGGGTCATTCCCGGTCGCCACTGATCGGGTGGCTTGAGGGTGATGATCGTCTCGACCATCTCCAGCGGGGCCGGGTCGGTCGCCGTCTCCGCCCGCCCGGCCTTGGCGAAGACGCTCGCCACCTCCGGGAACGTCATGATGATCCGGTCCTGCTCCTGGATCGCCCGCCGCATCGTCTCGATCGACGCCCCGGGGAGGGCGTTCGGCATGTACATGGCCGTCTCCTCCCAGAGGGGCGGCATGAACTCGGAGCCGAGGCTCCGGTACACTGGGATGACGGCGAGCACCGCGAGGATCGCCAGCACCACCATCACGTAGCGGAACCGGAGCGCCAGCCGGGCGAACGGGCGGTAGGCCCAGACGAGGAGCCGGTTGACTGGGTTCTTCTCCTCCTTCGGGATGCGGCCGCGGATGAGGAGCGTCATCAGGAACGGCGCGACGGTGATCGAGAGGAGCGCCGCGAAGAGCATCGAGAAGGTCTTCGTGTAGGCGAGCGGCTTGAAGAGCCTTCCTTCCTGGTCTTCGAGCGTGAAGACTGGGAGGAAGCTCACGGTGATGACGAGGAGCGAGAAGAAAAGGGACGGCCCCACCTCCTTCGCCGCCTCGATGATGACCTCCCGCCGGGGCCGCCGCTCGCCCTCGGGCTTCGCCTCCTCGTGCTCAACGTGCTTGTGGGCGTTCTCGATCATGACGATGGCCGCGTCCACCATCGCCCCGATGGCGATCGCGATCCCGCCGAGGCTCATGATGTTCGAGGTGAGCCCGATTCCCCGCATGGCGAGGAAGGCCAGGAGGACCGCGAGAGGAAGCGTCAGGACCGCGACGAGGGCGCTCCGGAAGTGGAACAGGAACACGACGCACACGAGGCTCACGATGACTGCCTCTTCGATGAGGCTCCGGCGGAGGGTCGAGACGGAGTGCTCGATGAGCTGCGAGCGGTCGTAGGTGATGTGGACCTCGACCCCTTCGGGCAGGGAGGGCTTGATCTTCTCGTCGATCGCCGCCTTCACCCGCTGGAGGACGTCGTAGACGCTCTCCCCGTAGCGGACGACGACGATCCCGCCGGCCGCGTCCCCCTCCCCGTTGTAGTCCACCACCCCGCGGCGGATGTCCGGGCCGAGTTGCACCG
>JAIEQO010000958.1 GCA_019747655.1 Gemmataceae bacterium
GGCGAGCGGGGGGCGTGAGCCCCCTGATTCGGAAACCCATCTGGGGGCTCACGCCCCCCGCTCGCCCAAGCATCACGTCTCGACCAGCTCGGTCTTGACCCCGGCGAGGTGCCCGTCGTCCGTGCGGCCGATCACATAGGCCGTCCGCTTCACCTCCCCGACCTTCACCACGGTAACGTCGTTGAGGTGGTCGGCGATCGTCGCCGCCAGGGCCAGGTAGTCGCCCTTCATCGCCTTCGGGACGGCCCGCAGGAAGTCGGCCAGCGTCCCCACCTCGGCCGGCGTGGTGGCCGGCAGCCAGGCGTGGGCCAGCACGTCCGCGGCCGACGGCCGGCCGGCCCCGCCGGGCCAGGCGAACGCCTCGAACGGGGCGTCCGTCTCGCTCGGGTAGCTCAGCCCCTTGCAGGCGTCCCGCAGGGCCTTCACGACCGGGTGCGTCTTGGCCATGATTGCTCCGAGGCCCGAAGACCCTCCCCAACCCCTCCCCCGCGGGGGGAGGGGCTTCTGGCTCCCCCTCTCCGTTGCGGGGAGGGGGCCGGGGGGTGGGGTCCGGTTCCGAACTACTTCTTCCTGGGCGGGACGACCACCTTCACCTCGTCCGCCTTCTCCTTCAGGGCCGCGGCCGTCTCGTCCGGTATGAGCGGGAAGAACTTCAGCCCGGTCTTCTTCTCGACCTCGGCGGCCGGCACCCGGTACTTCGGCCAGTCGTCCGTCACCGAGTTGTCGTTCGGCATCCAGACGGCGATCAGCCGGGCCGTCGCCGGGTTCGGGGCGGCCGCCCGGTTCGGCAGCACCAGCACCACCTTCCAGACGGCCGCCGGGACGGTCACGAACGGGGCCCGCCGGCCGATCGTCAGGGCCTTCTGGCCGGCCTCGGTCTGCCCCCCGATTCCCCACGGCCCGGCGACGATGTAGAGGTCCTTCCCCTCGAACGCCAGGTCACGGCAGCACGACTCCAGCCGCTCCCACCCGGTCTGGTTGCAGGCCGGCGACTGCGGGACGATGTTCGTCATCAGGAAGACGGCGTCGTTGTCGGCCTCGGAGGCCGACCGGTCCTTCGACGGGCAGAGGTGGCCGCGGTCGAGCCCGCTGCCGGTGTAGGTGTTGAACTGGACCCGGACGAACCCCGGGGGCAGGTCCGGGTCCTCCTCGAACGCCCCCCGGGCGACCCGGCCGATGTCGGCCTTCACCAGGTTCCACGCCACCCAGTTCGCGGTCTTCTTCTTGTCCGAGTACGACATCACGTACTGCGGCCGGTCGATCAGGAAGGCGTCCTTATTCTGCGGGTCGGCCTTGGCCGGGCCGGGCAGCCCCCAGCGGGTGTTCCGGTTCTTCGGCGGCGGGTCCTTCTTCGGCGGCTGCCCGGCGACCGCGGCCGCGACGATCAGCCCGACGGCCGGGACGAGCAGCCAGCGGCGGCGCATACGGACCTCCCGGCCGGGACCGGACACCCGCCCCCGGTTTACCCGAAATCCCGACGCCGGGCAAGCGGCCGGTCAGTGTCCCGGTGTCCTTCACCCTCATCCCACCATTCCGACACACCCCCACACCCTTCCACCCGGCCGGCGGGCGGGGATAATATCCGATGGCCCCCGCCCGGCCGTGCCCGCGGACCGCTCCCCCGGTCCCCCCGTCACCCGCTTCGGACGTTCCGGATGACCCGCACCCCCGCGCCCCCGCCCCAGCCGCCGGCCCTGGCGGACGCCGGCGGGGTGGTCCTCCCGCCCCTGCCGTACCCGCCGCTCCGGGTCCTGTGCGTCGACGACAACAAGGACGCGGCCGACTCCCTCGGGATGCTGCTGAGGCTGGTCGGGTTCGAGGCGGCCGTCTGCCACGACGGGGCGACCGCCCTGTCGGTCGTCGGCCGGGTCCGCCCGGAAGCCTGCGTCCTCGACCTGACCATGCCCGGGATCGACGGGTGCGAACTGGCCGGGATGCTCCGGGCCGCCCCCGGCGGGGCCGACCTGTACCTGGTCGCCGTCACCGCCCACGACGGCCCGGCCGCCACCGCCCGGACGGCCGCCGCCGGGTTCGACCTCCACCTGGTCAAGCCGGTCCCGCCCCAGCGGCTGCTCGACGTGCTCTTCGACTTCGAGCGGCGGACCCGGACCCGCCCGGTCGCGGGCTGAAGCCCTCACCCCGTCGGGTTCAACGACCCGTGACCGGACCCGGGGTTGCACCCCGGGCTATGTTGTGGCAGCCCTTCAGGCTGCATGGGTTTGGACCCCGGAGGGGTCACACAGCATAGCCCGGGGTGCAACCCCGGGCCCCGAGAACGACCCTACCCCCTTGAGGCCGCGGCCGGCCGGCTGTACTCTCGCTGGGCCGCCCCACTCTCCCGCGAGGTCGCCATGAAACTCGGCCTGATCAACTCGGCCTGGGCCCAGGCCGGCCGGGGAACCGCCTACGGCATCCGCCAGACCAAGGCCATCGGGTTCGACACCATCGACATCTTCGCCGACCCGCTCGACACCGACGCCAAGGAGCGGAAGCTGATCCGGACCGAGTGCGAGCGGGCCGGGCTGCCGGTGGTCAGCGTCGCCTGCGTCGCCGTCGGGCTGATCGACTTCAACCCGTCGGTCCAGCGGTTCCACCTCGACCGGTGCAAGGCGTACCTCGACTTCTGCTACGAACTCGGCGCGAAAAACCTCCTGCTGGTCCTCGGCGAGTACATCTGGGACCGGCAGGTGATCCCCCCGGCCGAGCAGTGGCAGACCGGGGTGAAGCACCTGAAGACGCTCGGCGACCGTGCGGCCGGGCTCGGGCTGGAGATCGCCCTGGAGTTGGAGCCGTTCAAACTGTCGCTCTTGAACGACGTGCCGAACATGGTCCGGTTCCTGGACGACGTGGCCCACCCGGCGGTGCAGGCGAACATCGACGTGTCCCACCTGCAACTGGCCGGGACCAAGCCGGAGGAGCTGCGGCGACTGAAGGGGAAGGCGTGCCACGTCCACATCAGCGACTGCGACGGGAAGGTCCACGGCGACCTGCCGCCCGGCCGGGGGGTGGTCGATTTCGTCCCGTACCTGAAGGAGATCGCCGCCCTCGGGATCGACGGGGCCATCAGCATCGAGCTGGAATACTCCCCGGAGCCGGCCAAGATCGCCGAGTGGGTGGCCGAGGCGTACACGGCGACCGACAAGTTGATGCGCGCCGCCGGCATCGGCCGCGAATAATGCGGGGTGGGGTCGCGTTCCGTCGCCCCGAAGGGGCGTCCGGGAATAGCCCGGGGTGCCAACCCCGGGCCCTGTCGGCCCCCGTCCTCCGGGCCCCGAAGGGGCTACCCGGGTCGCCCCGTTGGGGCTCCGGAGCCCCGGGCCCTGCCGTCCCGGGGTTGGCACCCCGGGCTATTCCCGGACGCCCCTTCGGGGCGACGCACACGGCGACCCGACGGAACCTCCCCCGATGGCCGACCTCTCGACCGAACCACCCCCGCCCCATTCCCTCCCGGACGGCGACTGGGACCGGAACGCCGGGGCCGCCGCCCCGGAGGAGACCAAGTTCCTCCAGGGGCCGCAGCGGCGGGGGTTCGAGCTGCGGCTCTCCTTCAAAATCTGGCGGGAGCTGTTCCGCGGGTTCCGCAAGCTCCACTTCGTCGGCCCGTGCGTGACCGTGTTCGGGTCGGCCCGGTTCGGCCCGGACCACCGGTACTACGGCCTCGGCCGGGAGGTCGGCAAGTACCTGGCCGAGAGCGGGTTCACCGTCATGACCGGGGGCGGCCCGGGGGTGATGGAGGCGGCCAACCGGGGGGCGAAGGAGGCCGGCGGGCGGTCGATCGGGTGCAACATCGTCCTGCCGATGGAACAACAGCCCAACCCGTACCTGGACACCTGGATCGACTTCGAGTTCTTCTTCGTCCGCAAGGTGATGCTGGTCAAGTACAGCTACGCCTTCGTCGTCCTGCCCGGCGGGTTCGGCACCCTCGACGAGCTGTTCGAGGTGCTCACCCTGATCCAGACCGGCAAGGTCCTGGACTTCCCGGTCGCCCTGATGGGGGTCGACTACTGGGGGCCGCTCCTGGACCAGTTGAAGCGGATGGTGGACGAGCGGACGGTCGACCCGCACGACCTCGACCGGCTGATCGTCAGCGACGACCCGGGGGAGGTGGTCAGCGCGGTGACGGACCGGGCCATGAAGCGGTTCGGGCTGACCTACGGGCCGCGGGTCAAGCCGTGCTGGTGGCTGTTCGAGCGGTTCGGCCGGTGGTGGGACCGGCTGACCCGGTAGCCGGCGGCCAACTTGTGCCGGCTGTGCCACTTTTCGCCCTACCCCGCCCGCCCGGGCTGCGGTAGAGTCCCCAAATCCCCGGCCGGGCCGTCCCGGCGCGGGCGATAACTACGGCGTGGCCGGCTCACCCCGGCACGACCCGCCGGAGCCTCCCCGCCATGCCCCAGCCCCGCGTCCTGGTCCTGTACAACGAGCCGGTCCTGCCGGCCGACCACCCGGACGCCGGGAGCGAGCATGATGTCCTGGACACCGTCGACGGGACGGTCAAGACGCTCCGCGCGGCCGGGTTCGACGCCCCCCGGCTGGGGATCAACTACGACCCCCGGCCGCTGTTGGACGAGCTGAAGCGGCACCCGCCGGACGCCGTCTTCAACCTGTTCGAGGGGATCGCCACCCAGACGGCGACCGAGGTGGCGGTGGCGGCCCTGTTGGAGTGGCTGAACGTGCCGTTCACCGGCTGCCCGTCGCCGGCCCTGGCCCTCGGCCGGGACAAGGTCCGGACCAAGCACCTGCTGGCCGCCGCCGGGCTGCCCACCCCCGCGTACCAGGTGATCGACCCGGCCCACGGCCCGGCCGGGAGGTGGGCCGGGGGGTGGCCGGCGATCGTCAAGCCGGCCCTCCAGGACGCCAGCGTCGGGATCGACCAGGGGAGCGTGGTCACCACCCAGAAGGAGCTGGACGCCCGGGTCCGGCACGTCGTCCGGACCTACGGCCCGCCGGTCCTGGTCGAGGCGTTCGTGTTCGGCCGGGAGTTCCACGCCAACTTCGTCGAGCACCCGGCCGACGGGCTGGTCATGCTCCCGCTGGCCGAGATCGGGTTCACCGACGCCCGGACGGCGACCCAGCCCGGCCGGTGGCCGGTGTACACGTTCACCGCCAAGTGGAACGTGGACAGCGACGAGTACCACAACAGCCCGCTGCTCTCGCCGGTCTACCTGCCGGACGAGGCGACCGACCGGCTCCGGGCGAGCGGCGGGCGGGCGTACCACCTGCTCGGCTGTCGGGACTACGCCCGGCTGGACGTGCGGATGACCGAGACCGGGGAGTTCACCGTCCTGGAGGTCAACCCGAACCCGTACCTGGACAGCCTGGCCCTGGTGAACGGGCTCAACGCCATCGGCCGGTCCCACGAGGGGTTGGTTGTGGACCTCGCCCTGGCCGCCATCGCCCGCGGCGGGAAGACCGTCCCGCCGGGGGTCATCACCGTCCCGGCCCCCGTGCCGGCCGCCTGACCGGGCAAGATAACCCGGCCGCGCGGGTGACGCGGATTCCGCCGCGGCCGCCCGCGGGCGAAACCCCGGGCAATCGGCAATCCCCCCTTCCACCGGCGTCAGTCGGCGCCGACAATCCACTTCATCCGCTTGCCCGGCCTCCCCGAGAGTGGGTTTCGGGCCGGGTTGGAGTCCCGGCTTCAGCCGGGCCGGGGGCCGGGCACCGGCTGAAGCCGGGACTCCAACCCGGCCCGGTGGACCCTCCGGAGGGCCGCCCCCGGCGCCCCGAACCGCCCATGACCCCGCTGCCCGTCGTCCTGGCCAACCCGGCCGCCACCTTCGACTGCTCCTTCGGCCGCGGCTGCGAGGGCGCCTGCTGCCGCAACGGCCGGCCGAGCGTCGACCCGGAGGAGGCGGCCAAGATCGCGGACCTGCTCCCACGGGTACTGCCCCGGCTGCGGCCGGACGCCCGGCTGCTGGTCGAGCGGGACGGGTTCCTGTCGGCCCGGACCAAGCTCGGCCAGCCGATGGTCCGGGTGTCGGGCGGGTGGTGCGTGTTCTTCAGCGGCGGGTGCGTGCTGCACGCGGTCGGGGCCGAGGACGGCGACCCGCTCGGTTACAAGCCGAGCCAGTGCGCCCTCTTCCCGCTGGAGCGGGCCGACGGCGGCGACTGGTACGTCCGCCAGTGGGGCTACCGCGGGGAGGCGTGGGACATCTTCTGCCTGAACCCGGCCAACAGCCCCCGCCCGGCGGCCGAGTCGCTGGCCGGGGAGTTGGCCCTGGCCGGGCGGTACGAGGCCGCCGAGGCCGGGCGGACGGCGACGGCGCCCCTCCCGATCGAGGCCCCGCCTCACCCGCCGGTCTATGCGGCGGCCGAAACCGCCGCTCCTACTTGACGCCCCCCGCCCGACCTAGAATGATGGACGGTGATTCGCCGTCCCCCCAGCCCGCCCCGGTCGCTCCCCCGGAGAAGAGGTCGTCATGGCGTCCCAACCCGCCCGCCGCCGGCGGCTCGAAGTCGAGGACATCGGCGACATCGCGGTCGTCCAGTTCGTGGACAAGAAGATCCTGGACGAGCAGAACATCCAGATGATCGGGGACGACCTGTTCCGGCTGGTCGACGAGCTGGGCCGGCGGAAGGTGCTGTTGAACTTCGCCAACGTCGAATTCATGTCCAGCGCCGCCCTGGGCAAGCTGATCACCCTGCACCGGAAGCTCCAGGCCGTGCAGGGGAAGCTGATCCTGTGTAAGATCGCCAAGGAAATCCTGGACGTGTTCAAGATCACCAAGCTGGACAAAATCTTGGAGATCAAGCCGGACGAGCAGAGCGGGCTGCAGGCGTTCTGACCCTCCGGTGGCGGGACGCGATGGCCGCCGACCCCTTTTCCGACGACGTGACGATCCGGGGCGAACTGGCCGAGGCCCACGCTCTCCAAGCCCGAATCGAGGCCGCCCTGACGGCCTGCGGGTACACCGACCACGGCGTATTCTTTGCCAAGCTGGCCATGGAAGAGGCCCTGGTGGACGCGATCAAGGACGGGAACGGGATGGACCCGGACCAGCCCGTCCGCGTCCGGTCCACGATCACCCCGGCCGGGTACGACATCCGGGTGACCGACGCGGGCGGCAGGACCCGCCGGATCGCGGGCGACCGCGGCAGGACCCCATGACCGCCGACCCCGTCTCCGCCGCCGTGACGATCCCGAGCGAGCTGGGGGAGGCCCACGCCCTCCAGGCCCGGATCGAGGACGGGCTGCACGCCTGCGGGTACACCGACCACGACGTGTTCGCCATCAAGCTGGCCCTGGAGGAGGCCCTGGTCAACGCCATCAAGCACGGCAACCAGATGGACCCGGACAAGCAGGTCCGGGTCGAGTACCGGATCACCGCCGACCGGTTCGACGTGCGGATCGCCGACGAGGGGCCGGGGTTCAACCCGTCCGACGTGCCCGACCCGACCGAGCCGGGGAACATCGAGCGGCCGTGCGGCCGGGGGCTGCTGCTGATCCGCGGGTTCATGTCGTCGGTCGAGTACCACGGGTGCGGGAACGTGGTGACGATGTCGAAGCTGCGGAACGGCCACCCGGGCGGCGACGAGTAGCCCGCCGGGAGCCCCCGATGCCCCTCCGCGACCACTTCCGCCCGCCGCTGGACGACCTGACCTGGTGGGAAGGACTCCACGGCGGCTGGCCGATGGTCATCGTCCAGCACCTCGTTCGGCACCTGCCGCCGGGGTTCGTCGCCATTCCGAAGGTCCACCGGGGGTCCGTGGTCGAAGTCGACGTGGCCGCCTTCGGCCCGCCATCCGCCGGGGCTCCGGCCCCGGCCGGCGGGGGTGGGGTGGCGACGGCCTGGGCGCCGGCCCGGCCGACCCTTACCACCGAAGTCGACTTCGCCGACGCCGACGAGTACGCCGTCGAGGTGTACGACCGCCGGCGGGGCCGGCGGCTGGTGGCCGCGGTCGAGATCGTCAGCCCGTCGAACAAGGACCGGCCGGCCACCCGCCGGGCGTTCGTCTCCAAGTGCGCGGCCTTCTTGCAGACCGGGGTTTCGGTCGCCGTCGTCGACTTGGTCACGACCCGGCACTTCAACCTGTACCGGGACCTGCTCGACGTGATCGGCCGGCCGGCCCCGGCCGGGGAGGTTTCGGCGGTCTACGCCGCGGCGTGCCGGTTGCTGCCCGCCGCCGAACCGGGTGGCCGTGACCGGCTGGAGGCGTGGGACTATCCGCTGGCGGTCGGCCAGCCGCTCCCCGAACTCCCCCTCTGGCTGTCCGCCGGGGTGTCGGTCCCGCTCGAACTCGATGCGAGCTACGAGGTCACCTGCCGCGACCTCCAAATCCCTTGACCCGCCGCCGGCCGGTCCGGTCTGCCGTTTGCACCGGCCGGACAGCGGCGGCCCTGACCCCGTGGGGTGGGCGATGCGCGCGCTGACGGTCCAACCCGGGGTGGCGAACTCGGCCCGGGTCGAGGACGTGCCCGAGCCGCCGGCCGCCAACGGCTCGGTCCTGGTCCAGGCCCTCGCCCTCGGGGTGTGCGGGACCGACCTGGAGATCACCTCCGGGGCCTACGGCTGGGCCCCGCCCGGCCGGGACCGGCTGGTCCTCGGGCACGAGTCGCTCGGCCGGGTGCTGGAGGCCCCGGCCGACAGCGGGCTCGCCCCCGGCGACCTCATCGCCGGGATCGTCCGCATGCCCGACCCGGTCCCGTGCCCGAACTGCGCCGTCGGCGAGTGGGACATGTGCCGCAACGGCCGGTACACCGAGCACGGCATCAAGGAGATCGACGGGTTCGCCTCGGAGCGGTGGCGGGTCTGGCCGCACCACGCGGTCAAGGTGGCCCCGCACCTGGGGCACCTCGGAGTACTCATGGAGCCGGCCAGCGTCCTGGCCAAGGCCTGGGACCACGTCGAGCGGATCGGCCGGCGGGCCGTCTGGCAGCCGAAGACGTGCCTAGTGACCGGGGCCGGGCCGATCGGCCTGTTGGCCGCCCTCATGGGCCGCCAGCGGGGGCTGGAGGTCCACGTCCTCGACCGCATCACCGACGGCCCGAAGCCGCAGCTCGTGAAGGACCTCGGGGCCGAGTACCACACCGGCCCGGCGAAGGACCTGGCGGCGACGGCCGACGTCGTCATCGAGTGCACCGGGGTCGGCCAGCTCGTCTTCGACCTCCTCGGCAACAGCCCGCCCGGGTGCGTCACCTGCCTGACCGGCATCTCGTCCGGCGGGCGGGCCATCCCGGCCGACTTCGGGACCCTGAACAAGTCGATGGTGTTGGAGAACGACGTGGTGTTCGGGTCGGTCAACGCCAACCGCCGGCACTACGAGCTGGCCGCCGAGGCGCTGGCGAAGGCCGACCCGGGGTGGCTCGGCCGGGTGGTCAACCGGCGGGTCCCGCTGGCCGACTGGAGGGACGCCCTGACCCGCCGGCCGGACGACGTCAAGCCGGTCATTACGCTCGGCGAATGACGAATGACGAATGACCCACTGATGACGAAAGGAATGGCGGGACCCGGATGACGGCCACGACGGCGGGTGTCTCCCTTCGTCATTGGTGGGTCATTGGCGGGTCATTCGTCATTGAACGGCCATGCCGCTGCGGATCGAGGACTACGCCCTGGTCGGCGACTGCCAGACGGCCGCCCTGGTCGGGGCCGACGGGTCGGTCGACTGGCTCTGCCTGCCCCGGTTCGACTCGGCCGCCTGCTTCGCCGCCCTGCTGGGCACCCCCGAGAACGGCCGGTGGCGGATCGCCCCGGCCGGGGCCGGCACGTGTACCCGCCGGCGGTACGTCGACGACACCCTGGTCCTCGAAACCGAGTGGGAGGCGGCCGACGGGGTCGTGGCCGTCACCGACTTCATGCCGGTCCGGGAGACGGCTCCCGACTTGGTCCGCATCGTCGAAGGGCGGCGGGGCCGGGTGCCGGTGCGGACGGACCTGACCCTCCGGTTCGACTACGGGTCGGCCGTCCCGTGGGTCCGCAAGGCCGACGGCGGCCTGCTGGCCGTGGCCGGGCCGGACGCCGTCCGGCTCGAAACCCCGGTCCCGACCCGGGGCGAGAACCTGTCTACGGTCGCCGAGTTCACCGTCGAAGCCGGCGAGCGGGTGCCGTTCGTCCTCACCTGGTTCCGGTCCTACGACCCGGAGCCGGGCCGGGTCGACCCGGAGGCGGCCCTCAAGGACACCCTGTCGTGGTGGGGCGAGTGGGCCGGCCGGTGTACCTACCGCGGCGACCGGCGCGACCTCGTCCTCCGGTCGCTGATCGCTTTGAAGGCCATGACCTACGCCCCGAGCGGCGGGATCGTGGCCGCCGTCACCACCTCACTGCCCGAGCACCTCGGCGGGGTGCGGAACTGGGACTACCGGTACTGCTGGCTGCGGGACGCCACCCTGACGCTGCTGGCCCTGGTGAACTGCGGGTACACGGACGAGGCCCGGGCGTGGGAGGGGTGGCTGTTGCGGGCGGTGGCCGGGGACCCGCGGGCCGCCCAGATCATGTACGGGGTCGGCGGGGAGCGGCGGCTGGACGAGTACGAGGTCCCGTGGCTGGCCGGGTACGAGGACTCGAAGCCGGTCCGGGTCGGGAACGCGGCCAGCCGCCAGTTCCAGCTCGACGTGTACGGGGAGGTGGCCGACGCCCTGTACCAGGCGGCCCGGGCCGGGCTCCCGCCGGACCCGACCGGGTGGGCCCTCCAGCGGGCCCTGGTCCGCCGCGTCGAGCGGGTCTGGGACGAGCCGGACGAGGGCATCTGGGAGGTCCGCGGCCCGCGGCGGCACTTCACCCACTCGAAGGTGATGGCCTGGGTCGCCCTCGACCGGGCGGTCAAGTCGGCCGAGCAGTTCGGGCTGGACGCCCCGCTCGACCGGTGGACGGCGGTCCGCCGGCAGGTCCACGACCGGGTCTGCCGGGACGGGTTCGACCCGAAACTGAACTCGTTCGTGCAATCCTTCGGGTCGGACCTGCTCGACGCCAGCCTGTTGATGATCCCGCAGGTCGGGTTCCTGCCGCCGGACGACCCCCGGGTCCGGGGCACGGTCGCGGCGATCGAGCAACACCTGATGCGAGACGGGTTCGTCTTGCGGTACGACACGTCGAAGAGCAACGACGGCCTGCCGCCGGGGGAGGGGGCGTTCCTGCCGTGCAGCTTCTGGCTGGCCGACTGCTACGCCCTGATGGGCGAGGCGGCGAAGGCCCGGGAGCTGTTCGGCCGGCTGGCCGGGCTGTGTAACGACGTCGGGCTGCTGTCCGAGGAGTACGACCCCGGGGCCGGCCGGCTGGTCGGCAACTTCCCGCAGGCGTTCACCCACGTCGGGCTGGTGAGCACGGCCCTGAACCTGTCCCGGGACGACCCGACCCCGGCCGAGCAGCGGCGGGACGGCGAGCCGCCCCCGCCGGCCGGGCCCGGGGCGCCGCAACCGGTCAGTAGCCGGCCTGGGCGATGACCGCCGGCGGGCAGCCGCACCCGAGCAGGAACTGGCGGAACTCGGCGTCGATGTGTTCGTCGCATCGGGAGACCAGGAAGTCGATGTCGTCGATCACGTCCCTCACGGTGCCCGGGCCGGAGAGGAACTGGGGCGACACCTTCGGCCGGTCGCAGTTGTGAATGCAGTCGTGCCGCCGCTGGAAGATGGTCTGGAACCGGTCCTCCATCCGCTCCACCGCCCGGTCGGCCGCGGTCTTCTGGTCCGCCGGCGACAGCGCGGCGAACTGCGGCCCAATAACCCCGAGCATCCGGAGGGTCGCGTCGGGGTGGGCGATCCACCCCGGTATGACCTCGCGGAAGAACTTGTCCCCCTTGCGGAAAAACTTGTTGAACGTGTCGTGGACGGCCTTCAGACTCAGGACGCTGTTCCGGTCCATCATCCGCCGGGCCGCCATCCGCCACCGCCAGTTCGGTCGGGACTTGTACGGCTGGAGCAGCGCCCGGACCGGGAACCGGATGTCGAGGAAGAACTTCGGCAGGGTGAGCGGGGGGTGGCGTTCCTTGGAGATGATCGTCGCCGCCACCACGTCCGTGTAGGCGTCGCTGAAGTAGGCATCAAGGGCACCGACCGCGAACATCCAGCCGGCGCGGAGGAGGTCGTCGCGGAGCAACTGCTCGGCCGGCGTCCCGGCAGGCATCGGATCGGCTGCGGCGACGAGACCCCGGGCCCGGGCGATGTCTTGCCGGAAGTGGTTGCGGGCGGTGGTCGGCACGGTCCCCCTCGCCCGGCTACTCGGACTTCACCGGCCTCGGCGGCCGGTAGTAGATGCGGTCGTCGTCTACGTCGTACCGCACCCGCCGGTAGCCGGGAAGGATGAGCCCCCAGCACTCGGCCAACTCGCCCGCCGACGCCCGCCGGAGGTCTGCCACGATCTCACCGATCAGCCGGCCGGGGTCGGCCAGGGCCTGCTCCTCGGTGGTCCGCCGGTCGTCGAAGTACTCGTTGTAGACGACGGCCAGGTCGAGCCCGGCGAGGTTCGTCTCAACCTCCCGGGTCAACAGCTCGACGGCCTCGCCCCGCGTCGCGGCCGGCATGGAACCCCCTCCGGTCGGTTCGCCCCTGTCCCCGGCGGCATTATAGCCGACCCCGCCGACCCGCACCCTACGGCTTCTTCGGCTCGTCCTTCTTGGGCGGCTCCTTCTTCGGTTCGGCCACCTCGATCGCCACCGGCGGCGGGGTGACGGCATAATCCTTCCCGCCGACCTTCCCGGTCGCCCGGATGAGGACCTGCGCCGGCCCGACGGCCGCGTTCGGGGCCGGCGTCAGCGCGACCGACCCGGCCGGCTGGCCCTTCGGGGCCGGCTTCGCGGCGACCGCGACGTTCGGCGGCAGCGACAGCGGGGCGAGGCCCACGTCCCCGTCGAACCCGCCGGCCCGGGTGACGGTCGCCGCCAGCGTCGCCGCCTTCCCCTTCTCGGCCGTCAACGGGTCTGGGGAGAGGGCCACCGCGAACGGCGGCTTGTCGGCCACCCCCAGCACGCACCCGGTCAAGAGTTCCGGCGGCGGGTTCGGCAGCCCGCCGAAGCCCGCCTTCACCAGCTCCGTGATCGTCCCGAACCGCTCGACCGGCCGGCCGTCGGCGGTGATCGTCGCCTTCACCACGAACGGGTACGCCCCGGGCCTGGCCCACTCCTTCACCCAGACCGGGATGAACGCCTGCGTCTGCCCGGCCGGGACGACCACCCGGCCCGTCAGGGCGTCGCTGCCGACCACGCTCAGCTCGACCGGCCCGGCGTACCCGTTCAGCCGGTTCACGGTGGCGACCGCGACGGCCGTACCGCCCCCGGCCGGGGCCTCGTACCGGTCCAGGGCGAGGGCCACGTCCACGTCCGGAGCGACCAGCTTGACGGCGAGGTGGTACACCTCGTTCGGGCCGGACAGGTAGTTCAGGTGCTCGCAGGCGATGACGTAGTCGCCGTCGGCCGGGGGGGTGAACTCGACCCGGACCGGGACCTTCTGGGGGTCGCTCTTGGCCAGCTCCGCCCCCTTCGCGTCGAGCACCTTGACCAGCACCTCGGTCGGGGCGTTCAGCTCGTAGGTCTGCACCACCACCGCCAGCTTCCGGTCCTTCTTCCCGGCCACGACGAAGTGGTCCCGGTCGTTCTTCCCGCCGAACCGGGCCGACACCCCGCCCGGGACCGGCACCCGGTTGGCCTTCGCCGGGTCGTCGTTCGGCTCCTCCTCGACCCCCTGCGGCTCGTCGGTCAGCCGCACCGGGACCGGCCAGCCGCAGGTCCCGGCCGCCCGCTTCGGGACGACGTTCACCGCCATGAGGGCCGGGTCGGTCGGGGCCTCGACCGTGACCGGCGGGATGTCCTCGGCCCCCGGCCCGGCGAACCCGACCGGGGTGGCCCGGCCCCGCTGGACGGCCAGCGGGAAGGCGGTGGTGGCCCCGGGGAAGTCGCCGACCCGCAGGCGGTAGAAGAAGTCCGGCCCGCCCCGGTAGGTCGTGTCCCGCACCTCGACGAGGACTTCGGAGTCCTCGGGGAACGTGTGGACCAGCCGGCAGTCGCCCTGGAGGCCGGGGGTGTCGTCGGCGTACCGGTCGATCATCTCACGCTTGGTCTTGGCGTCGTGCAGCACCACGATCGGGTCGAGCGGCGACCCGGCCCGGCGGGCGACCACCTCGAACGCCAGCCGCCGCCCGGCCGGGACCTTCACCCGGAAGTAGTCCGACGCCTCGGCGTCCGTCCGGCCGCTGACCGAACAGGACAGGGGGATGTCCTGCGGGGCGTCTTTCGACCGGTTGGCCTCGGTCTCGGCGACGCCGTCGAGGTCGTCCACCAGGAACGGCCGGAGGTTCGACACCCCGGCGGCGGTGGCCACCCGGAGGGGGTAGAGGCCGACCGGGGTGTCGGCCGGAAGATCAAACTTGACTTTGAGTTGCGACGGGTCCGGCTTCGGCAGCGGCACGACCGTCGCCTTGCCGGGGCCGCCGAGGAGGACGGCGAGCGGGGCGTCGAGGTTGGTGCCGGAGAGGGACAGTTCGACCGCCCCGCCCCGCTTGGCCCCGAGGGTGACCGGGGTGGTCAGGGTCGGGGCCTGCGGGGCCGGCGGGACGACCAGGGCCTTCGGCTGGCCGGACGCGACCGGCAGCCCGCCGGGGGACAGGACGGCCACCAGCCCGAGGCCGAACCCGAACGACGACACGAGGATGGCACGGCGGCGGGGCATGGGGCGGCCTCGGCGGGGAAGGGCGGCGCAGGCGGGAGTGCCGCCGATGATACACGATCCGGGCGGCCGCGGCGAGGCGGGGAGTTGGTCTGACTATTTTCCTTCAATTCGGGTTTTTCTGGTTCAGGGGTGGGGTGTGTGGGTCGGCAGAATCAGCTGCCCGCCCGGCTCAGGCGTCGGCGGCGGTATACTGACCCCGCCCCCAGTACCCCGGGACGCCCCGATGACCCAGCCGGTGAACACCTACGACGAGATGCCCTACGACAGCCACCCCTACGCCCAGACCCACCCGGGCCGGCTGGCGGTGGTGGCCACCCTGTTCGGGCTGACCCCCCCGCCGGTCGAGACGGCCCGGGTGCTGGAGCTGGGGGCGGCCGCCGGCGGGAACATCCTCCCCATCGGCGAGGCGTTCCCCCAGGCCCGCTTGGTGGGGGTGGACTACTCGGCCCGGCAGGTGGAGGACGGGCGGAAGTGGATCGCCGCCACGGGGGTGGGGAACGTCGAGCTGCGGCACGCCAGCATCCTGGACATCGACGAGTCCTACGGCGAGTTCGACTACGTCGTGTGCCACGGCGTCTTTAGCTGGGTGCCGACGGACGTGCGGGAGAAAATTCTCGACGTGTGCCAGAAGCACCTGGCCCCCAACGGGGTGGCCTACGTCAGCTACAACACCTACCCCGGCTGGCACATGCGGGGGATGATCCGGGACATGATGCGGTACCACGCCGGCCGGTTCGCCACCCCGAAGGAGCAGATCGCCCAGGCCCGGGCGCTGTTGGACTTCCTGGCCTCGTCGTGCCGCCAGGAGGGGGCCTACCCGGCGCTGCTCAAGGCCGAGCTGGAGAGCGTCAAGAACCAGGCCGACCACTACCTGTACCACGAGCACCTCGAGCACGTCAACGACCCGGTCTACTTCCACCAGTTCGTCGAGATGGCCGGCCGGCACCGGCTCCGGTTCCTCGGCGAGGCCCGGGTCGGGACGATGGTGACCGGGAACTTCGGCCCGGACGTCGAGAAGGCCCTGAAGCGGGTCGCCGCCGACCAGATTCAGACCGAGCAGTACATGGACTTCCTCCGGAACCGGATGTTCCGCGAGACGCTGCTCATCCACCAGGACAAGGTCCCGAACTGGACCATCCAGCCGGGCAGCGTCAGCGGCTTGCACGTCGCGTCGTCCGGCAAGCCGGTCGGCCCGGGCCAGCCGGACGTCGCGTCCGATGCCACCGTCCAGTACAAGACCCGGACCGGGATGACGCTGTCCACCGGCCGGCCGCTGTTGAAGGCGGCGATGGGCGTCCTCGCCCGGCGGTGGCCGGAGACGACGCCGTTCCCGGAGCTGGTGCGGGAGGCCCGGGCCCTCTTGGGTGGGTCGCCCCAGGAGGCGGACAGCCAGAACCTGGCCCTCGGGCTGGTCAACACCTACATCTCGTCCGACCTGGTCGAGCTGCACGCCGCCCCGGTCGCCTTCACCCGGACGGCGGGGGAGCGGCCGACGGCCCTGGCGTCGGCCCGGGCCCGGGTGACGGCCGGCGGCACGTCGGTGGCCAACCGCCGGCACGAGCTGGTCCGGCTGACCGACCTCGACCTGCGGCTGGTCCCGCTCCTGGACGGCACCCGGGCCCGGCCGGAGCTGATCGAGGCGCTGACGGCGAAGGCCCAGGCCGGCGAGCTACGAGTTCAGCGGGACGGCCAGCCGCTGACCGCCCCCGAGGACATCCGGGCGGCCCTGGGGGCGATCCTCGACCAGGCCCTCTCCAACCTCGGCAACCAGGCCCTGCTGGTGGCGTAGCCCGATTTCCGAGGCAGTCCAGTCCAGTCCAGTCGGAGGCCCGACCGTGAGGGAGGCTTGGCTGTAAGCCCTCCCTCACGGTCGGGCCTCCGACGGAACCGAGTTCTAGGATTCGGCGTCGAACCACCACGGACACGGTTCCACTCACCCGGGGGCGGCGATGGTACGGCGGCTGGCGGGCATCGGGCTGGCGGTCCTGGCGGCTGTGGGGCTGGCGGCCGAACCGCCGAAGGCCAGCCCGCAGGACGCGGCCAAGACGAAGAAGGCCCTGGGCGAGCTGCAAGAGTTCGTCGGGGTGTGGAACCTGGAGGGGACCCGGAAGGTCGGGGCCAAGACCGAGGCGTGGAAGGAGAAGGTGAGCTGGGGGTGGAAGTTCCAGGACGGGGACTCCCGGCTGACGGTCGACTTCGCCGGCGGGAAGGGGAAGCACTACGCCCGGGGCGACCTGACGTACCTGCCGGCGGGCAAGAAGTACGTGCTGACCCTGACCGGGGCGGACAAGACCGAGCAGGTGTACGAGGGCGGGCTGAAGGCCGGGGTGCTGCGGCTGGACCGGAAGGACCCGGCGACCGGGGACGTCCACCGGGTCACGGCCAACACGGCGGCCGACGGGGTCCGGCTGATCCTGAAGTGGGAGACCCAGGCCGGCGGTAAGGGGGTATTCGCCCCGGCCTTCCAGATGGCCGGGAGCCGGGACGGGGAGTCGATCGCCAAGACGGCCAAGAAGCCGGAGTGCGTGGTCACCGGCGGGGCGGCGACGATCGCGGTCAGCTACGGGGGGCAGACCTACTACGTCTGCTGCACCGGCTGCCGGGACGCCTTCACCGCGGCCCCGGAGAAGTTCGTCAAGGGGAAGTAGTGCCGCCCGGCGAGCCGGGGGCGTTAGCCCCCGGGGGTTGCGGAACCGGGGCGACGGGGTCGAGCCCCTCGAACAGGTCGGCGACCGGGACCGCGAACCCGGGTAGCACGTCCTCGCCCGGGAGGGTGTCGGTGGCGCGGTAGAGCCGGGCCGTCCCGTCCGGCTTGTACGCCCAGACGTTCCGCGTCGGGATGTGCGCCTCCCAGACCAGCCGGACCCCGGCCCGCAGGTACTCGTCCCGTTTGGCCTCGGTGTAATCGACCAGGTCGGTCGGGGAGTGGACCTCGGCCGCGAGGTCCGGGGCGAAACGGTAGGGACCGCCGGCCGGGAGGCCGGTCGGGAACCGGCCGGCGGCGACGAACGACAGGTCGGGTTTACGGATGCGGTTGGACTGAACGGGGAAGAGTTGGAACCGGGCGTTGCTGGCAAGTACCCACCCGAGGCGGTGAGCGTGGACGTGGTTCCCGACCAACCGGGAGAGGTTGGCCTCGACCAGCGCGCTCATCCCGTCACCCTCCTTCTCCACCCAGGTGCCGTCGAGGAGTTCGTACCCCTTCCGGTCCTCATCGTCCGTGACCGACGGCTCGTCCGCAACGGCCGGGCTGCCGACGTCGGGGTCTTCCAGGTCGAGGCTCATCACACACCTCCTGATCCGGGGGTCGCCCCCAGTATACCCGTCGCCCGGGGCCGGGCGAATGCCGGTGGGCGGGGCGGTCGGGCCCCCTACACTGAACCCACCGCGGACCCGGACGGCTCCCCCGATTCGCGCCCGACCCCCGACAGAGGACTCCCCCATGCCCGACGAACCGACCCCGCCCGCCCCGGCCCCGCAGGGCCAGGCCCCCCAGGGCCAGCCGGGCGGCCCCCAGCAAATCCAGGTGGCCATCAACGACGGCGACATGGCCTCGGTGTACGTCAACTTCTTCCGCGTCACCGGGAACCCGGACGAGGTCCTGCTCGACCTCGGGATGTACTCCCAGGTGATGGGCCCGACCGGGCCGGAGCCGATCACCCTCGGCCACCGGCTGGTGATGAACTTCGTCACCGCCAAGAAGCTGGCCGAGGTGCTGCGGGTGGTGGTCGCCCGGCACGAGCAGGCGTTCGGGGCGATCGAGGTGGACCCGAACCGGCGGCTGCGGAACCAGCCCCAGTTGCAGCGGCCGGCCGGCACCTGACACGCCGGCGGTCAACCGGCCCGACGCCCCGACCCCGCTTCCCGCGGCCCAGCCGTCCGGGCCGGAAGCTGGGCTCGCACCGCACAGGCAGGAATGCCTGTGCCACCGAGGCCGTTGGTGGCACAGGCAGGAATGCCTGTGCCGTTAATTGACCGGATTCGGCAGCTTCTCGCCTCGTAGGCCGGCCAAGAGGTTGTCGGCGCACAGCCGGGCCATCGCGTCCCGGGTGCCGACCGTCGCGCTGGCGACGTGCGGGGCGACCACGCAGTTCGGCAGCCGGTACAGCTCGTGGCCCGGGGGCAGCGGCTCCGGGTCGGTCACGTCCAGCCCGGCGGCGAAGATCGTCCCGGCCCGCAACGCCTCGGCCAGCGCAACCTGATCGACCAGCGGCCCGCGGGACGTGTTCACGAACACCGCGGTCGGCTTCATCCGCCGGAACTGCCCGGCCCCGAACAGGCCGCGGGTCGAGTCGTTCAGGTCGGCGTGGACCGACACGAAGTCGCTTTCCCGCAAGAGTTCGTCCAGTTCGACCCGCTTCGCCCCGAGTTCCCGGTCGGCGTCCGGCTTCGGCCCTCGGGCGGTGTACAGCACCCGCATCCCCCAGCCGCCGTGCAGCCGCTTGGCGGTGGCGAACCCGATCCGCCCCATCCCGACGATCCCGAGCGTCTTGCCGCCCAGGTCCTGCCCGAGCCACCCCAGCGGCTCCCACGTCAGCCACCGGCCTTCCTTCGCGTCCGTCGCGCTTTCGCCGAGCCGGCGGGCGGCGGCCAACAGCAGCGTCACGGCGATGTCGGCGGTGGCGTCGGTCAGCACGCCCGGGGTGTTGCCGACCCGGACCCCTCTCGCCGTGCATGCGGCCACGTCCACGTTGTTGAACCCGACGGCGAAGTTGCTCACGACCTTCAGCCGCGGGGCGGCGGCCAGCAGGGCGGCATCGACCCGGTCTGTCAGCAGCGAGACGAGGCCGTCGCAGTCTCTGACTCGGTCCCGCAGCACCTCGGCCGGGGGTGGCAGCCGGTCCGGCCACACGTCCACCGCGGCCGCGGCCGCGATCCGGTCGAGCCCGGCGGCCGGGATGCGGCGGGCGACGAACACCTTCGGTCGGGACATCGGAACCCCTTCGGGGAGTGTTCAGTGTTTAGTGTTTAGTGTTCGGCCGCAGCCCCACCACCCCCAGCCAAGACCCGAACGGCCCGACCTAAACACTCAAACACGAAACACTAAACACCCCGCCCGGAGGGCGGGGAACCGGCGCAGGCGCGGCAGGCCGGGGGTGCTATGGTCCCGGCCGCTCACGTTGGGGGGTTCCGGCCCCCGCGGCACCGGAACGCCGCGGGTTCCCCCGGCCGGCCCCGCCCGAGGAGGAGAGGCATGACCACCCGCTGGAAGCTGATGGCCGGGGTGCTCGGGGTGTCGCTGGCCGGGCTGGCCGGGATCGCCGGGCCGTGCCCGAAGCCGGACCCCCGGGCCGACGACCTGCCGAAGCTGCCCGACCCGCCGAAGGTCCCGGGCGGCGTCACCCCGGACAAGCCGGCCCCGCCGCCGGTCGACCTGCCCCCGCCGGCCCCGTCGAGCCTGCCCGCCCTCCCGGACCTGAAGGTCCCGCCGCCGAGCCCGCCGAAGGCCGACGACAAGAAGCCCGAAGTCGCCAAGAAGCCGGACCCGGTCTCGCTCCCGTCGGCCCCGGCGGTGGCCCTGCCGGTCGCCGCCGGCCAAGCCCCGGCCCTCCCGACCGACCTGCCGAAGCCGTCGGCCTCACCGGTCGCCGCCCCCGCCACCCTGGACGTTCCGGCCCTCGGGGCGGCTCCAGTCGCCCTGCCGTCCGCACCGCCGGCCGGCGGTGCGGTTGTGCCGGAGACGAACCGCGACCTCTTCGCGCCACCCGCCTCGGCCGCGCCGAAGCCGGCCGCCGTGACGCCGCTGCCCGACGCCACGAAGAGTCTGGAAATCAAGGGGGCAACGGTCGGCCTGCAACCGGCGGGCACCGGGGCCGTGGTCCCGCCCGAGTTCGCTGCCCCGGCTACCACCCCCGTCACCCCGGTCGCGGCGACCGTGGCCGTCCCGTCCAAGTTCCGGATCGTCCTGCGGGTCGGGGAGGGGGAGCCGGTGTTCGAGGTCCGGCACGGGGACGACCTGGTGATGAAGGTGGTGAGCGAGAAGGTGGACGTGAAGTCGCCCGAGAAGGGGCCGGGGCTGTCGGCCGTGACCGCCACCGGCAAGGTCCGGTTCGTCGGGTTCGGGTCGGAGGGGACGTGCGACAGCCTGTCGTTCCTGGCCGGGGCCGGGGAGGTCGCCCTGAGCGGGGGCGTGAAGGTTCAGGTGAAGGACAAGATCGGCCGGGTCGAGAGCGAGCTGACGGCCGACCAGATGAAGTACAAGATCGACACCACCACCCTGCCCGGGTCGATCAAGCCGTAATCAAACCGGACCCCACCCCCCGGCCCCCTCCCCCGCGGGGGGAGGGGGAGAAGAAGGGCGTCCGGGCTTCCCGTGTGGCATCCGCGAGCAGCGGGCCCGGCTCGGGGCTTCCTCCCCCTCCCCCGCGGGGGAGGGGGCCGGGGGGTGGGGTCCGCGGGTTAACTCTGTGCTACGCTTCCCTGCCGCCCGGGGGTCCGGGCCGTGGGGAGCCTGTCATGCCGGTGGACCAGTACCTGAACGCCGCCCGGGAAGGTTTGGGTGGGAACCTGCCGGTGGCCGTCGGGGCGGCCGCCGCCGGGGTCGCCCTGGCCGGCCTGTACGTCCTGTCCCGCCGGCTCCGCCGGCCCTCCCCGACCCCCGCCGGACCCGTCGCCGCCGAGGACGAGAACGCCCTGGCCTGGGCCCCGCCGGAGCAGTCCTACGCCGACCGGCGGGAGTCGGTCCGCCGGGACGGGCCGCCGGTCCACGTGGTGGTGGCCGGGTCCGACTTCCGGAACGGGCTGACCGGCGCGCTGGTCGTCGACCGGTCGACCGGCGGGTTGAAGCTCCTCCTGCCGGCCGGGGTGGCCCCGGGGACGACGCTCCGGGTCCGGGCGGCGAACGCCCCGGACACGGTCGGGTACATCCCGGTCATCGTCCGGAGCAGCCGGCCGGAGGAGGACCACTTCGTCGTCGGGGCCGAGTTCGAGAAGACCCCGCCGTGGAACGTCCTGCTGCTGTTCGGGTGAAGACGACGGGGCGGCCCGCTCGTCTCGTCCGCCCTCAATCGTTCACCTCCGGCTTGAGGTCGAGCGTCCGCTTGCCGATCCGGGCCAGGAACCGGGCCTTCTGGGCGGCCGTCAGCTCGTCCGTGTACCGCTTCCGGACCGCCTCCACCCAGCGAATCTTCCGGTCCCCGTAGTCGGTCACGACTCGCACCAAGACTGGCCCCGGGTGCAGCAGGGCCCCGCGGACCTTCGCGTCCAACTCGGCCTGCGACCCGACCTCCTGGTACGCCACCCCGAACCCCTGGGCCAGGGCCGCGTAGTCGAGCCGGGCCAGGTGCGTCGCCGTCGTCCGCCGGTACGCCGGCTCCTGGAGCAGCTGCATGTAGTGGTACGCCCGGTCGTCCAGGACGAAGAACTTGACCGGCAGGTGCTCCCGGGCCGCGGTGCTGATCTCGACCAGGCTCATCAGCAGGCAGCCGTCGCCGGTCAGGGTGGCCACCACCTTGTCGCCGCACACCCGCTGGGCCCCGATCGCTGCCGGGACGCTCCACCCCATCGACTGGTTGTCCACCGGGTTGAAGTAGGTCCGCGGCCGGCGGACCTGGTAGAACTCGCCGGCCAGGTGCTCCGTCACCGACACGTCGGAGAAGAGCAGCCCGTCGCACGGCAGGTGCCGCCGCAGGGCCGCCACCAGCGCGAGTGGATCGACCCCGCACTTGCCGGGCGGGACCGAGCACAGCTCCTTTTCCGTCTCGGCCTTGAGCTGCCGGATGCGGGCCACCAGCCGGCCGTCCGGCGGGCGGCGGAGCTGGTCGGCGTGGGCCAAGAGCCGGCCGAGGAACACCCCGGCGTCGGCGTGGACGCACACGTCGGTCGGCAGCACCCGGCCGAGGTTTTGGGCGTTGGCGTCGGCGTGGACGACGTGCTTGGGCTGGGGGTTGCCGTAATAACCGGTCGAGACCTCGCTGAACTTCGCCCCGACGACCAACAGCGTGTCCACCCCCGTCTTCCGCGGGTGGAGCTTGTCGCCGGCGAAGGCCGCTTCGGCCACGGCCGAGGCCTGCGGCCCGTACCCCCAGCCGACGGCGAGCGGGTGGGCCTCGTCGATCGCCCCCTTGCCCGAAACACTCGTCGCCACCGGGGCCTGGAACAGGTCGGCCACCGCCGCCAGGGCGTCGCCGTGATCCAGGCAGCCGGCCCCGGCGTAGATGCCGATCCGCTGGTGCTTATCCGCGAGCAGGGCGACCGCCCGGCCGAACGCCGCCTCGTCCCACGGCAGCTCCGGCGGGGCGGGCGGCGGGCAGCGGTAGTCCGCGGCCTCGATCAGCAGGTTGTACGGCACCACCACCGCCACCGGGCCGGGCTCGCCGCTAACCGCCGCCACGAACGCCTGCCGCACGAACGCCGGAATCTGCTCGACCGTCTGGACCGGGTACACGCACTTGCAGACCGGCCGGAGCAGGTCGGCGTTCGGCAGGGCGTGGACCTGGAACGGCCGGGCCTTGTCGCCGTTGCCCACGTCGCCGACGATCGCCACCACCGGGGACGAGTCCAATAGCGCCTCGCCCAAGCCGGTCAGGGCGTTCGTCACCCCCGGCCCGGGGACGACGCACAGCACCCCCGGCCGGCCGGTGACGCGGCCGTAGGCGTCGGCCATCACCGCCGCGCTGAATTCGTGCGTGACCAGCAGGTACGGCAGGTTCTTCTGCTTGAACGCGTCCCAGAGTTCGTTTTCCTGGGCCCCGGGGATGCCGTAGACGCAGCCGGTCCCTTCGAGGAGCAGGGCCTCGGTCAGGGCCTCGGCCCCGGTCATCCGGCCGAACACCCACCCCGGGTGGCGGGCCGCCCGGACCCGCCCGAGCGGCCCGGCCGACGCCGCCTCCGCGGCCAGGACGCCGCCGACGGCCGCCGCCCCCTGGAGCAGCCCGCGGCGGGAGAACGACGCATCCATGCACGCCCCCGAACCGGTCGATGCGGCAACCGGGGAGTTATCGGCAAGGTGCGGGCGGGCGCCGCGTCCGGATTTCGGATTTCGCGCTTCGGGTTTCGTGTCCCCCGGCGTATAGTGTGGGTGCCTCTGCGGTGTTCGTGTGGCCGTGTCCTTTTGGCGAACCGACATTAACCTGCTTTGGGGGCCTTTACCTAATACGGGCGGTGCCGCAAACCCACCCGACCGCCGGCTCGACCGGCGGGCGGAAGTTGGGGTCCGAAATCCGCCCGTGAGGCTCCCATTTCAATTGGCGGGTTCCTGAAAGACGGTTCGCACGGCACAGGTGGAGGCACTTTTCCCTTCTCGCACCGGCCGTCGGCCGGCCGCCCCTGTACCTACGGTCGTGATCGGACGCCGGGTCCATCCCGGCACAACCTGTCGGGTTCCCCGTCGTCCGGTGTCGGGAATTTTCTCCTCGGACAACTTTTTCTTCTTCGCCCCTTCATGCGACTACCACACTGCGGCGGAAGTGTCGACCCGTGCCGACCTTGAACCTCCGCGGGGCGCGGCTGCTGGGGCGGACGATTTTCCCCCGCCGGCATCTTGACAGCCCGGGGTCGTTGCGGGCGGCCGGTGCCTAACCCGATTAGGAACTAGCCGTTCAGCCGGCCGCGGAGTGACAACCCGTTGCCACCGGGTTCCCCGTTGACACCGCCGGCCCAGACGGTAATGTCTGCCCAACGGTGCCGGGCTCGCCAGCCAGCACATACTCGCACCCGGTCGCAGCGGACGCGCCGGGCCGGCGTCAGGATGACGCCCTCGGGCGGGGAATGCCTCCCCCGCCCGCGAGCGGGTCGGCTGGACGACACCCGGGCCGCCTCCGGCCGGGGGCAGGGACGCACCCCACCGGCCTCGGCCGGCCCGCCCAGGATGGCGCGGGCCGGCCGGCCTTTTCACCTCCCCGCCCGGCCGCCGGGCGTCCGCTATAACATCCCCTACGACCGCCCCGCCCGACCCCGGACCCGCACATGGCCGCCGACTCCCCGTTCCTCCGCCTCGCCCGAGACCGGGTCGTGATCCTCGACGGGGCGATGGGCACCAGCCTGCACCGGTACAAGCCGGCCGAGGTCGACTGGGGGTACGCCCCGAACGGCAAGTCGCTGCTCAACCTGTCCGACGCCCTCGTCTACACCCACCCGGAGTGGATCGACGAGATCCACCGCGGGTTCCTGGCGGCCGGGTGCGACGCCGTCGAGACGAACACGTTCAACGCCAACGGGGTCGGGCTGGCCGAGTTCGGGATGGCCGAGAAGTTGGAGGAGATCAACCGGCAGAACGTCCGCATCGCCAAGAAGGCGGCGGCCGACTTCAGCACGGCCGACCGGCCGCGGTTCGTGGTCGGCAGCGTCGGCCCCGGGACCAAGATGCCGTCCCTGACAGACCCCGCGATCTACATCGACTTCGACGCCCTGGCCGAGGCCTACCGCCCGCAGCTCCGCGTCCTGATCGAGGAGCGGGTCGATGTCATCCTGGTCGAGACCTGCTTCGACACCCTGCAAGCCAAGTGCGTGGCCATCACCGCCCTCGAGGAGATGAAGCGGGCCGGGGTCAAGCTGCCGCTGATGGTCCAACTGACCATCATCGACGCCAACAAGAAGATGCTCCCCGGGACGGACATCCCGGCCGGCCTGGTGGCCCTCGACCCGATCGACGGGATCGACATCATCGGGATGAACTGCGGGGTCGGCCCGGACCTGATGCACGACGACGTCCGGCACCTGAGCCGGCACAGCCGGCGGCCGGTCAGCGTCGTGCCGAACGCCGGGATACCGGTGACGGTCGACGACGAGGCCCACTTCCCGCTCGACCCGGCCGGGCTGACCGACTGGCTCGACCGGTTCGTGTCCGAGTACGGGGTCGGGATCGTCGGCGGCTGCTGCGGGAACACCCACGCCCACCTGAAGATGGTGTGCGACCGGCTGCACGGCAAGCGGGCCGCGAAGCGGACGCCGGTCTACCTGCCGGCCGTCAGCAGCCTGCAAAGCTCGCAGGAGCTGGTGGTCGACCAGAAGCCGCTCCTGGTCGGCGAGCGGACCAACACCAACGGCTCGCGGAAGTTCAAGCAACTCCTGGAGAAGGAGGACTGGCACGGGCTGACCGAGATGGCCCGGGAGCAGGAGCGGGAGGGCGTCCACGTCCTCGACGTGTGCGTCGACTACGTCGGCCGGGACGGGGTCCGGGACATGAAGGAGGCGATCCGGCGGTACAACGAGGTGCTCGGCAAGCCGATCATGCTCGACAGCACCGAAGTCCCGGTGATCGAGGCCGGGCTGAAGTTGTGCAGCGGCAAGGCCATCATCAACTCGATCAACCTGGAGGACGGCCGCAAGACGCTCGACCCGAAGAC